>NZ_JBSGUP010000813.1:0-3290 GCF_053607985.1 Streptomyces sp. NPDC055078 | reverse complement strand
GGTCGGTACCGTTCGGGGTTCCGGTGCCGGACGGGTTCCGGTGCCGGGGGGCGGAGGGTGGTCCGGGCTTCGCGGACGCGCGCGCTCCGGCTCCGCGGCCGGGCGCGTTCCGGCTCCGCGGCCGGGCGCGTTCCGGCTCCGCGGCCGGGCGCGTTCCGGCTCCGCGGCCGGGCGTGTTCACCTCTCACGGAGGGTTGTTCCCGGTGACCGCAGGGTAGTACGGGCTACGACCCCATTGCCCGTACCGGCGTCCCGCGAGGTGATCAGCAGTGCTGCTGGAAGCGCTCGGTTCCGCTCTGCTCGGTCTGGCCCTCGCCTGGGCCGCCGACCGCCGACTCGCCGGGCGGCTGCCCGCCCGCCGTGTGGTCTTCCTCACGGGACCGCTCGGGGCCGTCTTCGGCGCCTATGTGACCCATGAGGCGCTGGGCCCGGGGCATCCGCTGTGGACCCTGGTGGGCGCGCTGCTGATCGGGGCGGTCCTGCTCTCGCTGCTGCTGCGGCCGACCGCGCGCCGGTTGCGCGGCGCGGTCCCCCTCTGACCCGGCGGCGGTGTGTACGGCCCCGTGCGTACGGCCCCGGGGGCGCCGCGCGGTCGGGCCGCGAAGCCGCCCAGCCGTATGGTGCGCGGTCAGGGCAAGAGCCCAGCAGCGCCATCCGCGCCCCAGTGCCCGGTCGGGCGACGAACCACGGCCGCGCGATCCGCCCTGGTGCCCGGTCAGGCCGCGAGGCCCAGCGCCGCCATCCGCTTGGTGTGGGCCTTGGTGATCCGGGAGAACATCTCGCCGACCGCCGCCAGATCGAAGCCGTCCGCCACACCGCCCACCAGCATCGTGGAGAGCGCGTCGCGCTCCGCCACCACCCGCTGGGCCTGGGAGAGCGCCTCGCCCATCAGCCTGCGTGCCCACAGCGCGAGCCGGCCGCCGAGCCGGGGATCGGCCTCGATGGCGGCACGCACCTTCTCCACGGCGAAGTTGCCGTGACCGGTGTCATCGAGCACCGCGAGCACCAGGGCGCGGGTGTCGGAGTCGAGGCGGGCGGCCACCTCGCGGTAGAAATCGCTGGCGATCGAGTCGCCGACGTACGCCTTCACCAGGCCCTCCAGCCAGTCGGACGGCGCGGTCTGGCGGTGGAAGTCGTCCAGCGCCTGGGCGAAGGGCTCCATCGCGGCGGTCGGCTCGGCCTCGATGGCGGTGATCCGGTCGCGCAGCCGCTCGAAGTGGTGGAACTCCGCGGAGGCCATCTTCGCCAGCTCCGCCTTGTCGGCGAGGGTCGGCGCGAGCTTGGCGTCCTCGGCGAGCCGTTCGAAGGCGGCCAGCTCTCCGTAGGCGAGCGCCCCGAGAAGATCGACGACGGCCGCGCGGTACTGGGGGTCGGCGGACGCCGCGGCCCAGTCCTGGGCGGCGATCCCGGTGTGTTCAGTGGCGTTGTCAGACGTCTCCATGAAGCGCACAATAGCCCGCTCGCCGGGGGTCGTACGGGCCTGGTCAGCCGGGCCGGAGAGTCCCCGCCGAGCCGCCACAACCACGGTTCCTACGAATTCGCCCAACACACATGCGCGAATCCGGGGTACAGTGGTAATGCGCCTGCTGAGCGTTTGGGTTTGCTCGGCGGGCGATCACAGTGTTTGAACAGTGTTTGAATCGAAGGATCCTTTCCTTCTGCCCCCATGTGGATGCCCGGTCGGTGGCACGATCGGCTCCGAACCGACCGCCCTCCACGCGGGCCGTGCGCTCTGTCGTACGACCGCAGATGAGGGGCCCCCTCAGCGGCACGAGCGCTCGAGCGACGGCAGTGGTCCCGCGCCATCCGGCCAACCCACGGCCGGCCCATGTACGTGCGGTACGACCCCCAGCGTTCGCCTCGCGCCGCGTCTCACAGAAGAGGCAACACCCTGACTACGCAGCCCACGACTTTCCGGGATCTCGGGATCCTGGCCGAAACAGCCGAAGCACTCGAAGCTGTCGGCATTCTGTCCCCCTTCCCCATTCAGGAGATGACGCTCCCCGTCGCGCTCTCCGGCACCGATGTGATCGGCCAGGCCAAGACCGGCACCGGCAAGACCCTCGGTTTCGGCCTGCCGCTCCTGGAGCGAGTGACCGTCCCGGCGGACGTCGAGGCGGGCCGGGCGAAGCCCGAGCAGCTCACCGACGCGCCGCAGGCGCTCGTCGTCGTCCCCACCCGCGAGCTGTGCACGCAGGTCACCAATGACCTGCTCACCGCCGGCAAGGTGCGGAACGTCCGGGTGCTCGCGATCTACGGCGGTCGCGCCTACGAGCCTCAGGTGGAGGCACTCCGCAAGGGCGTCGACGTGATCGTCGGCACGCCCGGGCGGCTCCTCGACCTGGCCGGCCAGAAGAAGCTCGACCTGTCCAAGGTGCGGGCGCTCGTCCTCGACGAGGCCGACGAAATGCTCGACCTGGGCTTTCTGCCCGACGTCGAGAAGATCATCCAGCTCCTGCCGGCGCGGCGCCAGACGATGCTGTTCTCGGCGACGATGCCGGGCGCGGTCATCGGACTCGCCCGCCGCTATATGACACAGCCCACGCATATCCGCGCGACCGCGCCGGACGACGAGGGCGCGACCGTCGCGAACATCACCCAGCGGGTGTATCGCGCGCACTCCATGGACAAGCCCGAGATGGTCTCCCGGATCCTCCAGGCCGATGGCCGCGGACTCGTGATGGTCTTCTGCCGTACGAAGCGGACGGCGGCGGACATCGCGGAGCAGCTCGCCCGCCGCGGGTTCGCCTCCGGCGCGGTCCACGGCGACCTGGGGCAGGGCGCGCGCGAGCAGGCCCTGAGGGCATTCCGCAACGGCAAGGTGGACGTCCTGGTCTGCACCGATGTCGCCGCGCGCGGCATCGATGTCGAGGGTGTCACCCATGTCATCAACTACCAGTCGCCGGAGGACGAGAAGACCTACCTCCACCGCGTGGGCCGCACCGCCCGCGCCGGTGCGTCCGGTACGGCGGTGACGCTGGTGGACTGGGACGACATCCCGCGCTGGCAGCTGATCAACAAGGCGCTGGACCTGGGGTTCCACGACCCGGTCGAGACGTACTCCACCTCGCCGCACCTCTTCGAGGAGCTGAGCATCCCGCCGGGCACCAAGGGTGTGCTGCCCCGGGCCGAGCGGACCCGGGCGGGTCTGTCGGCGGAGGAGGTCGAGGACCTGGGCGAGACGGGCGGCCGTGGCCGTCGGTCCGCCCCGGTGGAGGAGCGCCCGGCGCGCGCCGCCAGGCCGCCGCGCCAGCGCCGCCGCACCAGGGCGGGGACGCCGACCACCGAGC
>NZ_JBSGUP010000812.1:0-3296 GCF_053607985.1 Streptomyces sp. NPDC055078 | reverse complement strand
CGAGTACCCCGTCCGCCCAGGACCGCAGCAGCGCCTGCTCGACCACGCCGGGCAGCTGTCCCGGGTCGACACCGCGCTCGGCCGCGACCGCCACGAGCTGGTCGGCGCCATGGCGGGCGAGGACGGCGAGGCCGTCGCGGTACGCCTGCCACTCGTCGGGGCCGTGCGGGTCGGCCAGCAGGGCGCCGATCACCTGCTGGGCCTGGTCGAACGTACCGAGCAGGGACGGGGCGAGCTGGGTGGTGCGGGCGTCGTCGAAGAGGCCGAGCAGCGCGGTCACCGCGTCGGACCAGCGCTCCGCCCGGCGGTCGGTGATCTCGCACCAGTCGCCGAGGGCCCGCCGGATGTTTCCGGCGAGGAGGGCGGGGAGGCGGTCGGGGCCGCCAGGGGGGTGGGCGCGCCCCGGGGTGTGGGGTTCGGCGGCTCCGCCGGGGTTGTCCGGGCTGTTGGGGCTGTTGGGGTTATCCGGGGTGTCCGGTGCGTCGGCTGCGGTGGTCCCGGGGCTTTCCACGGTCGCGGCGGTCACGGCGGCTTCAGCGATCTCGGCGATCTCAGCGGTCTCGGCGGTCTCGGCGGTTTCGGCGATCTCGGCGATCTCGGCGGTTTCGGCGGCCAGTTGGTCGGGGAGCAGGTCGTCGCGTACGGCGTCCCGGGTCAGTGCGGCGATGCGGTCGGCGGTGGCCAGCGCCTGGCGCAGGGCGTCCACCCCGTCGTTCGTACGGTGGGCGTAGCGGCCGAGCAGCGCGGCGTGCTGATCGGCGAGGCGGGCGACCTCGGCGGCGGCCCGCTGCCAGGCGAGGGCCTGGTCCAGCCGCCCGACGACCGCCTTGTCCCGGTTCCCGGTACGGGTGAGGGCGGCCACGGCCGCGCGGTCCGCCTTGAACTGGGCCGAGAAGCGCGCCATCACGCCACGGTGGCTGTCGGTGAAGCGGTGGACGAGGTCGGGGAGTCCGGCGGCCCGGAGCACCTGTTCGCCGAAGACGTCATCGGCGGCCCGCCGGGCGCCGGTCTCGGCGTCCAGGGCCCGGCGCAGCTCCTGGGCGGCCAGCTGGGCCAGGCGCAGGACGGTGGGGTCGAACCAGGCGCGTGGCGGGCGGTGTTCCGCCGTGGTCAGGTCGGCCAGCTCACACAGGGCGAAAGCGGCCTCCGCGCTGTCCCCCTTGGGCATGCCGAACAGATCGGCGAGCTGGGCGAGCTGGTGGGAGACATCCTCGGGCAGTGGTGTGCCGGGGCCTGGCGTGACCGGGCGCCCGGAGTCGGGCAGTCCGGCCCGCAGAATCCGTACGGTCCCCTGGAGTTCGCGGACGGAGCGCGGTTCGCCCTGGGTGGCGGCGAAGGGGCGGCGGCCGGTGGCCGTCAGCAGCGCGTCGAGCGCGTCACGGGCCTCGGTGACGACCTGGTGGGCGGCGGTGCCGGTGAGTCCGCGCCAGGCGAACGCCTCGCCCTCCGCCGCGGGCCGCCAGGCGCGGCTGATGGCCTGGGCGGCGGTGTGGAGTTCCTGGAGGGCACCGGCGCTCAGCGTGCGTACGGTGGTGGTGTTCTGGACGTCACGGGCGGCGAGCGGCAGCAGCGGGGTGCCGGACAGCTCCAGCTGGACGAGACGGCCGAGTACGTCGTGCAGCGAGCGGTCCAGGGGTGCGCGGGTCTCGTTCATGGCCGCCGCGTAGCCGGACAGGTCCTCCCGCAGTCGGCGGGCGCGCGCCAGTTCGTGCTCGGCCGCTCCGGTGACGCGGGCCTCGGTGGTGAGGACCCGGGCGAGTTCGGTGGCGACGGCCTTCTTGCTCGTGTCCCCACTGTGCAGGGCGAGCACGAAGTCGCCGAGTCCGACGCCGCGCAGCCGGTTGTGCACGACATCGAGGGCGGCGGCCTTCTCACTGACGAACAGCACGCTCCGGCCCGCGTGCAGCAGGGCCGCGATCATGTTGGTGATGGTCTGGCTCTTGCCGGTGCCGGGCGGGCCGCTCATCACGAAGGAACGGTTGTCCAGGGCGGCGGCTATGCACTGGCGCTGCGACGCGTCGGCGTCCAGGACGAGCGGGGTCTTCTCGGGGAGCTGGATCTCGTCGATCCGGTCCAGCTCCGGGGGCTCAAAGCCGATGACGTCGTCGGGGAGCCCGGAGTCGGGGCCGAGTCCGACGGCGCGCACCAGCGGATGGGCGAGGATGCGTTCCTCGTTCTGCTGGAGGTCCTGGTACATGGCCTCCCGGTGCGAGGCGAACAGGCCGAGCACCGCGCGTTCGCCGACCCGCCAGCCCGGCTGGGCCGCCGCGACCTCGCGGGCGGCGGCCAGCACCGCCGCCGGGTCGGTGACATCGGTGCCGGTGACGGCGGACCAGTCGACGCCCATGCGCTCCAGCTTCACCGCGAGCGCGGGGTTGTGGGTGCGGTCCTGGCCCTCGGCGGGGCGCAGCCGGAAGCGTCGGTCACGGTCCCGGCGCAGCTCGACGGGAACGAGGAGCAGTGGGGCAGAGCTGGTCTCCTGGGCACCTTCCTCGCACCAGTCGAGCATGCCGATGCCGAGCCACAGGACCCACAGGCCGTAGTCGTTGTACATCTGGCCGGACTTGAGACGCAGCTGGTAGAGGGCGCTGTCCAGGCCGGACTGGGTGGTCTTCTGGGTGCGCAGACCGGGGCGGGTGGGGTTTCCCGGGGTGCGGTCGGCAAGGTGGGGTGTCCGGTCGGCCGTCCCCGGTGCCCGGTCGGCCGTCCCCGGTGCGCGGTCCGCCGCCGGGGTCCGGTCCGCCGCCTCGGGTGCCCGGTCCGGGGCGCTCGGCTTGTCCAGGTCGACGCCCTGTCCCGGACCACCCGGCGGCACCGGCGGCCCCGACGGACCCGTCCGCTCCTCGGCGACGGGCGCGAAGCCCCAGCCCTTGCCGAGGCCCGCGAGGAGGGCGATGGCGTCGGGGGAGGTCAGCTCCAGCGTGGCCGTCCTCGTATGGCGGAAGTTCAGCAGCCTGTTGCGACCACCCATGTCGAGCAGGGAGTTCCGCCAGCCGTCCAGAACGGCCTTCAGCCGGTCGGGACCAGGGTCGCTGGTGGTGGCGTGCGCGGACTGGGGCCGACCGGTCATACGGAAAGTACCTCCTGGGGACGAACTGTCTGCCTATCAGCCTTCACTTCGTGACACGCCGGGCTTCAGCCATCCGATATGCACTTGTTGTCGATCTTCGGAGCGTGGGGGCTCCGCCGGGGAGCGCGCTTGTGTGTGCTGCCGGGCACGCCCTGCGGGCGTGTCCTCAATCGCCGGACGGGCTGAAATGGCGCACCCAGGCAAGCAAATTCAGCCTCGCTGGGTC
>NZ_JBSGUP010000811.1:0-3304 GCF_053607985.1 Streptomyces sp. NPDC055078 | reverse complement strand
CCCGCCCGGGGAAGCAGGTCAGGAACTGGCGCCAGGGCGGCGCTTGAGGACCCAGACGATCACGCCTCCGGCGATCACCACCACCACGACGATCACCACGACGTTCAGCGCGCTCAGCCCGTCCTTCCGCTTCTTGATCACATGGCGCGGGTGGGGGGACGACGGCTCCACCGAGGGCGCGGCGGACTTGGCCGACGAGGAGGACCCGGCACCGGGCGCCCCGGGCGCGGAGGTGCCCGAGCCCGCGCCCGAGCCCTGGGGGACCGATTCCGGCTTCGCCCCCTTCGCCGCGGGTTTGAGCTTGAGGAGCGGTGCCGGATTCGCCGCCTTCGCACCGTTCTTGGGCACCTCGATCCAGCGTGCCTCCTTCCCGTCCGCGTAGGTCTCGACGGTCTTGAAGACCAGCGAATCGGCAGCGGGCAGTTGCTTCACCACGATGCTGTAGACCGCGTCCTTGCCGGTGGGAAGGGCCTTGCCGCCGATGATGTAGCCGCCCTGAGCCTGGCTCAGCTTCCAGCCCGCGGGGGCCTTCTTCAGGGTCACGGCTCCCGGCGAGATGCCCTCGGGCAGCACGATCTGGAGTTTGGCGATGCCCGCCTTGTCCGACTCGGCCTCGGAAGTGAAGGTCAGGGTGACGTTCTTCGCCAGGGCCCGGTCGTCGGACGCGGTCACTCCGGCGTGGGCGGCGGCGGGTGCGGCCACGGCGAGGACGGTGCCGAGCGCCACGGCGGCTGCGAGCGCCGTCCGCCGGACGGCGGACGGCAGGGGGACGTTGCTCATGGTTCTCCTCAAACGGACTGGCAGGGGGTGGTCGGCACAAACCCCTGTCCGGGAGGACCCCGGCGCACGACGACATGCGCCAGGACGGTGTACGGCTGTTTTCCGTCGGGCGGCCCGGATCTGCCGGAGAAGCGGGCCGCACCAGGGCAGGGAGGTCTTCGCCAGGCGCCGAGCCAGCGCGCCACCGTGGCGCACACGGTGGCGACGATCCGCCCGAGGAACTCCGGGAGCGCGGCGAGCCGGTCGTCGGTCTGCCGCAGCAGTACGGCGGCGGCGAGAGCGGCCAGCGTATGCACGCCGAGCATCAGGACCGTGCTCAGCAGGACACCGCTCTGGGGCACTCCGAGCTGCTGCGACGAGGTGTTCCGGCCGGGCGTCGTCTGGGTCAGGACCTCGTGCAGAACGAACTGGGCGGCACAGGTCCCGACCACGAAGGCGAGGAACGACCGTATCCGCCAGGTCCACGGCGGGGCACCGAGGAAGGCGATCACCGCGGCGACCGGTATGAACCCCCAGGCGGCGGCCTCGCCGGACTCGACCCGGTGGCCGAGCGTGGCGAGGCCCGCGCTGGACACGGCGAACACACCGGCCCTGGCGCCCCGCACGCTCCCTCGCGGGGGCGGGACGCCAGGGCGCGCGTGCGGTCGCTGTCGAGTCCACGTCATGGCGCGCCCATCATTCACGACACCCGGCCCGGCGGGTGGCCGCTTGCGCACATCGGTGAGCGACCGCGTTCCGTCACACTCGGGCGGGCGGGACCCGCACGGCGGTCAGGGGTCTGCCGCAGCGCAGATTCCACCGCTCCGACCTGCCGCTCAGCTCCGTCAGCACCAGGGGAGCGACATCCAGCCGCCAGAAAGCCTCCGGCGGAAGAGCCAGCGCCCGGACGGTCGCAGCCCGGACGATCGCGGGTTCCGCCACCACGAGCACCCGGCCCGCGTCGGCCGGGAGGGCGTCGAGCCAGTGGCCCACCCGTGCGCACAGAGCGAGCAGTGTCTCACCGCCGTGGGGCGCGGTCGCCGGGTCGTCCAGCCAGCTCGCCACCGCCTCCGGCTCGTCCGCACTCAGCTGCGCCAGGGTCCGCCCACGCCACCGGCCCAGGTCCCAGTCGGCGAGCGATTCCTCGCACTCCGCCCGCAGGCCCAGCGCCCGGGCCGTCCCACGGCAGCGCGGGGACGGGCCGCTCAGCGCCCGGTCCGCGTGCGGCAGCCCCTCCGCCGCCGCCCGCGCGGCCCGCAGCCCCGCCGCGTCGAGGCCCTCGCCGTCCCCCGGACCGTCTCCGAAGCGGGCCTCCCGCAACGCCTGTGACGACGCCGGTGAGACCAGCATCACTCGTACTGTCATGCTCACGCTCCCCTTCGGTCAACTGCCCCTCGGCACAAGGACATCACAGGTTTCATCGCCTCTTTCCGGCCATGGCGCACCATGGCGGCGCACGCTCCCAAGCGGTACGGTGCCGTGTACATGACGAAGGTGTGACGGAAGTCCGGTGAGAGTCCGGCACGGTCGCGCCACTGTGTACCCGCAGCTCCGCGGGAAGTCAGACCCGGCACCTTCGTCTCAGGCACCACGATCGGGACGCGTGTTCCCCCAGGAGGTTCTGCCATGGCTCACTCCGCTGTGCCCGCCACCGCCGCCACTCCGGCCGTCTCCCCCGTCCCGCTCCGGGCGATAGCGCCGTGGGCGGTCTTCTTCGGCGTGCTGATGCTCGTCCTGCTCTACTTCGTCGGCGCCGAACAGGGCGCCACCTCCCTCATCGCCGGTGAGACCGTCCACGAATGGGTGCACGACGGACGCCATCTGCTCGGCTTCCCCTGCCACTGAGCCGCTGCCGTCCGGACAGCGGTCGCGACCGAGATCCACAGGGGAAGATCCATGAACTCCATATCCGTCAGAGCGCTGCTCGTCCGCGGCATGCTCGCGGGCCTGATCGCCGGGGTGGCCGCCCTGGTCGTCGCGTACGCCCTCGGCGAGGGCCCGGTGGACGCGGCCATCGCCTTCGAGGAGAGCCACAGCCATGAGCACGGCGGCGAGGAACTGGTCAGCCGCGCCATGCAGTCCACGGCGGGCCTCGCCACCGGGGTGCTGGTCTTCGGCGTCGCGATCGGCGGGGTCGCCGCTCTCGCCTACTGTGTCGCCCTCGGCCGCGCCGGCCGGTTCGGACCGCGCGCCACGGCGGCGCTGATCGCGCTCGGCGCGCTGCTGAGCGTGTACGTCGTGCCGTATCTGAAGTCCCCGCCCAATCCGCCGGCCGTGGGCGACCCCGACACGATCGGCCGGCGGACGGCTCTGTACTTCCTGATGATCGTGCTCAGTGTGCTGCTCGCCGTGGCCGTGGTGATCCTCGGGAAGCGGCTGGCTCCCCGGCTGGGCAACTGGAACGCGACGGTCGTCGCGGCGGTGGTCTATGTGGCCGCCGTCGGGCCGGCGGTGGCGTTCCTGCCGTCCTTCGACGAGGTACCGAAGGGCTTCCCGGCCACGGTGGTCTGGGAGTTCCGGCTGGCGACGCTCGCCGTTCAGGTGA
>NZ_JBSGUP010000810.1:0-3321 GCF_053607985.1 Streptomyces sp. NPDC055078 | reverse complement strand
GACCGGGCCCGTTGCCGTATGCGCTCCCGCACAGCTGGTTCCCCGCCGCCAAGCGCACGCTGCCGACCTCGTTCGTACGTCGCCGGGGCCTCCTGCGGCCCGCTCGTCGCCGCTCCGGTGATCACCTTCGTGGTGACGAATGGGTGGGCACCTCCCTGTGCGTCGGAGCCCTCCTGGTGGCCGGGGCACTGGCCGCGACCTGGTTGATCAGGCCCGAGCGCGATGCCACGGCCTTCGCGGCGGCGCACCCTCCGACCGGGGCGGAGACCGCCGACCCCCGGCGCCGGAGGCCGGTCGCGAGCGCTGACCGCGCCCGCGGCCGACCCGCCCGCGAGCGGCCTCAGCGTGCCCCGGGGCGACCACCGGCCGCAGCGGTCACTGAGCGCGCCATTGACGCGTAGGTTAATCATGATTAGCCTCGATCTTCATATCTGACTCCTTCATTGCCAGGTCGAGATCGTTCTAAGTTTATCCCGGATCGGTCACACCTCCCGAGCGACCGGCTTGGCTCAGCTCTCTGGAAGAGGACCGCATGAACGACACCGAGCGCTACTCCGGCTATGAGTACCTGACCTTCCAACGCGACGGACACGTCCTTACGGTGGAGTTCAACCGCCCCGACGAGTACAACGCGATCCACATCCCGATGCACAGCGAGCTGGCCCGGATCTTCGCGGAGATCCGCACGGACGAAGACGTCCGCGCCGTGGTGCTGACGGGCCGGGGCAAAGCCTTCTCCGCGGGCGGCAACGTCCTGAAGGGCCCGCGCCCCGGGGCCGGTCCGGCGCTCGATGCCTTCTTCAAGGACGCCCGCAAGATCGTCACTGATCTGCTGGAGGTCCCTCAGCCGGTCATCGCGGCGATCAACGGGCCGGCCGTCGGCCTCGGGGCGACCCTGGCGCTGCTCTGCGACATCACCATGATGTCGCGTACCGCGATCATCTCCGACCCGCATGTGACCGTGGGCGTCGTGGCGGGTGACGGCGGCCTGATCGCCTGGCCCTGGCTGATCGGGATGGCGCGCGCCAAGGAGTACCTGCTGACCGGTGACAAGCTCACCGCCGCGGAGGCGGAGCGCATCGGACTGGTGAACCGGGTCGTCGAGCCCGAGCGGCTGCTCGACGAGGCGGGGGCCCTGGCGGCCCGGCTGGCCGGCGGCACGGTCCGCGCCATCCAGGGCACCAAGCAGGCCCTGAACCGGATCTGGCTCGACACCGCCAACCTCACTCTCGACGCGGCCCTCGCCACCGAGAAGGAGTGCTTCGCCTCAGGTGACCACGCGCTCGCGGTCGACGCCTTCCGCAAGGCGCACGCGGAGGCGAAGGCCGCCAAGGAGGCCAGAGCCGCCGAAGCCGCGGCCGAGGCATCCGCCTGACCCGGCGTCAGACGCCATCGAACGGAGAAAGGCTGAACGTGTCCGACATGATGTCGCCCGGACAGGTGGCGGAGGCGGCGAGCCTCTGCCAGGTCTTCCAGGCCACGGTCGCCGCAGGCCCCGACGAGATCGCGCTGCGCTCGTCGGACGGCGCGGTGACCCTCACCTGGGGCCAGTACGACCAGCGGATCCGCCGGATCGCGGCCGGGTTCGCCTCGCTCGGCGTGGGCCGGGGCAGCACCGTCGCCCTGATGCTCACCAACCGCCCTGAGTTCCACCTGGTCGACGCGGCGCTGATGCACCTGGGGGCCGCGTCGTTCTCGATCTACAACACCTATCCGGCCGACCAGATCGCCCATCTGTTCTCCGTCGCGGAGAACAAGGTCGTCGTCTGCGAGGGGCAGTTCCTCGACAGGGTCCGGGCGGCCGGTGAGCGGACCGGGGTGGAGACCGTCGTCTGCGTGGACGCCGAGACGAAGGGTGACGCCGAGCCGGGGAGTGACGCCGAGACCGAGCGCACGGAGGGTGTCGTCGGCCTGGCCGGCATCGAGTCCCGTGAGCCCTCCGACTCGGACTTCGACTTCGACGCCGCGTGGCGGGCGGTCACCCCCGACGACCTGCTCACCCTCATCTTCACCTCGGGCACCACCGGCGCCCCGAAGGGCGTGGAGCTGACCCACGGCAACATCCTCTTCTCGCTGAGCGGCAACATGACCGCGCAGACGGAGATCACGGGCAGCTCCGACCTCCGCGGCAGCATGGTCTCGTATCTCCCGGACGCCAACCTCGCCAATCGCTGGTCCGCCCACTACGGCCCGATATCGACCGGATCCATGGTCACCACGGTGCGCGACGGCAAGACGGTGATCCAGGCCCTGCGGGAGGTGCACCCCACCGGGTTCATGGGCGTGCCCATGATCTGGTACAAGATCAAAGCGCAGATCGAGCACGCCCTGGAGTCCCGGACAAGTGAGGACAGGGACCGGATCGACGACGCGCTTGGGCTGGGCACCGCGCAGGCCCGCGCGGAGGTGGCGGGCACCACGCTGTCCCCGGCGGAGCAGGAGCGGCTGGCACTCGCCGACGAGCAGGTTCTCCGGCCGATCCGCGAGGAGTTCGGGCTCGACAGGATGTGGGTGACCACCTCCGGCGGCGCCCCGATCGCACCGGAGGCCCTGGAGTTCTTCATGGCGCTGGGCGTGCCGCTGTGCGAGGTCTGGGGCATGACCGAGACCGCGGCGGCGGGCCTGGCGAACATGCCGGGCAAGCGGCGGCCGGGGACCGTGGGCCAGGTCCGGCACGGTGTGGAGGTCCGGCTCGCCCAGGACGGCGAACTGCTGCTCCGCAGCCCGGGCGTGATGCGCGGCTACCGCAACGAGCCGGAGAAGACGGCCGAGGCCGTCGACGCGGACGGCTGGCTCCACACCGGCGACGTCGCCACCATCGACGCCGAGGGCTATGTGCGCATCGTGGACCGCAAGAAGGACGTGATCATCAACTCGTCCGGCAAGAACATGGCGCCCTCGCACATCGAGAACTCCGTCAAGCTGGAGTGCCCGCTGATCGGGTCCATCGTCGCGATCGGCGACACCCGCCCCCATGTGACCGCCCTGATCACCCTCGACCCCGAGGAGGCCCGCGCCTTCACCGCCGCCCACGGGCTGGCCGGCGGCGGCCCGGAGTCCCTCGCCCGGGACCCGAAGGTCCGTGCCGCCGTCGAAGAGGGTGTCACCAGGGGCAACGCCCGGCTGGCCCGGGTGGAGCAGGTCCGCGGCTTCACCATCCTGCCCGTGTTCTGGGAGGCCAACAGCGACGAGCTGACAGCCACGATGAAGGTGCGGCGCAAGGTGGTCACCGACAAGTACGCCGAGGAGATCGAGGCGCTCTACGTCCGTCCGCAGGACCGCGGGGCCGCCGCGGCCCGCTGAGGAACCCCCGCCGCCGAG
>NZ_JBSGUP010000809.1:0-3322 GCF_053607985.1 Streptomyces sp. NPDC055078 | reverse complement strand
GGACCGGATCTCCCCGGTCCGGAGCAGCGCCCCTGTCGTATCCGCCCGCCCCTTCGCCGTACGACGGGCAACGGGCGGCGGGCGGGCGGGCGGGCGGCGGCGTCGTAGCGTTCACGCCGTACGGCTCAGACAGCGCGGCTCACTTCTTGCGGCCCCGCTTCTCCCGTACGCGCACCGAGATATGGATCGGCGTTCCCTCGAAGCCGAACTCCTCGCGCAGCCTGCGCTCCACGAAGCGGCGGTATCCGTGCTCCAGGAAGCCGGAGGCGAAGAGGACGAACCTCGGCGGCTTGGTGCCCGCCTGGGTGCCGAAGAGGATACGGGGCTGCTTGCCGCCGCGGATGGGGTGCGGGTGCGAGGCCACGATCTCACCGAGGAAGGCGTTCAGCCGTCCCGTCGGAACCCGGGTCTCCCAGCCGGCGAGCGCGGTCTCGACCGCCGGTACCAGCTTCTCCATATGGCGGCCGGTCCGGGCGGAGACATTGACCCGGGGGGCCCAGGCGATCTGGGCCAGCTCGGTCTCGATCTCCCGCTCCAGGTAGTAGCGGCGCTCCTCGTCGAGGGTGTCCCACTTGTTGAAGGCGACCACCATCGCGCGGCCGGCGTCGACGGCCATGGTGATGATCCGCTGGTCCTGCACACTGATCGATTCAGCGGCGTCGATGAGGACGACCGCGACCTCGGCCTTCTCGACGGCCGCGGCGGTACGCAGCGAGGCGTAGTAGTCCGCGCCCTCCTGGAGGTGGACCCGGCGGCGGATCCCGGCCGTGTCGACGAACTTCCAGGTGACACCGCCGAGTTCGATCAGCTCGTCGACCGGGTCGCGGGTGGTGCCCGCGACCTCGTTGACGACGACCCGCTCCTCGCCCGCCACCTTGTTCAGCAGCGAGGACTTGCCGACGTTCGGGCGGCCGATCAGGGCGATACGGCGCGGACCGCCCACCGCGTTGCCGAAGGTCTGGGCCGGGGCGTCGGGCAGTGCCTCCAGGACCGCGTCGAGCATGTCGCCCGTACCCCGGCCGTGGAGCGAGGAGACCGGGTGCGGAAAGCCGAGACCGAGGGACCACAGCGCGGTGGCGTCCGCCTCGCCACTGGGGCCGTCGACCTTGTTGGCGCACAGCACCACGGGCTTGCCCGCCCGGCGCAGCAGCTTGACGACCGCCTCGTCGGTGTCGGTCGCGCCGACGGTGGAGTCCACCACGAAGACGACCGCGTCGGCGGCCTCGATGGCGTACTCGGCCTGCGCGGCGACGGAGGCGTCGATCCCGAGGACGTCCTGTTCCCAGCCGCCGGTGTCGACCACCTTGAAGCGGCGGCCCGCCCACTCGGCCTCGTAGGTGACCCGGTCGCGGGTGACGCCCGGCTTGTCCTCGACGACGGCCTCACGGCGGCCGATGATGCGGTTCACCAGGGTCGACTTGCCGACATTCGGGCGGCCGACGACGGCGAGGACGGGCAGCGGGCCGTGACCGGCCTCACCGATGGCGTCCTCGACCTCATCGGCGCCGAAGCCCTCGTCCGTCGCGAGCTCCATGAACTCCGCGTACTCGGCGTCGCCGAGCGCTCCGTGATCGTGCTGGTCGTTCATGAAGGTCCGTTTCTCGATCGTCGCTGAACCGCGTCACCGCGATCCACTACTCAGTCTTGTCCGGCGCGCTCGTCCGGCGCGCTTATCCGGCGCGTCCGGTGAAGCGCCTGGCGTTCTCCAGATGGGCGGTCAGCCGCTCCTGGATCCGTACGGTGGCCTCGTCCAGCGCCTTGCGGGTGCGGCGGCCGCCCGCCTCGCCCGCCTCGAAGGCGTCCCCGAAGACGATGTCCACCCGGCCGCGCAGCGGGGGCAGCGCCTTGACCAGGCGTCCGCGCCGCTCGGTGCTGCCCAGGACCGCGACCGGGACGATCGGCGCGCCGGAGCGTACGGCGAAGTAGGCCAGGCCCGCACGCAGCGAGGCGAAGTCCCCCTCGCCGCGGGTGCCCTCAGGGAAGATACCGAGGACACCGCCGTTCGCCAGGACGCCGAGCGCTCCGGTGACGGCGGTGCGGTCGGTGCTCGTACGGTCCACCTTGACCTGGCCGATTCCCAGCAGGAACGGATCGAGGGGGCCGACGAACGCCTCCTTCTTGATCAGGAAGTGCACGGGCCGGGGCGCGGTGCCCATCAGCATGGGGCCGTCGACCATATGCGAGTGGTTCACGGCGAGAATCACGGGGCCGGCCGCGGGGACGCGCCAGGCGCCCAGGACCCGGGGCTTCCACAGCCCGTACATCAGGCCGATGCCGATACGCCGTCCGGCCACCGCGCCCTTCGCCGATGGGACGGTCACGTCACCGCCCGCCTTTTCGCGCCACGCCTGTCCTCGACCAGGGTGACCACGCATGCGACGACCTGCTGAAGAGTCAGCTCCGTGGTGTCCACCTCGACGGCGTCGGCCGCCTTGGCGAGCGGCGATGCCGTCCGGCCGGCGTCGGCCGCGTCCCGCTTGATCAGGGCTTCCTTGGTGGCCGCCACATCGGAGCCCTTCAGCTCACCGCTGCGCCGGGCCGCGCGGACCTCGGGCGACGCGGTCAGAAAGATCTTCAGATCGGCGTCCGGCAGTACGGTCGTGCCGATGTCCCGGCCCTCGACCACGATGCCGGTCCCGGCCGCTTCGGCGATCTCCCGCTGTAGCCCGGTGATCAGGGTCCGCACCTCGGGGACCGCGCTGACCGCACTGACCTTGGCGCTGACCTCCGGCGTACGGATGGGGCCCGAGACGTCCACGCCGTCCACGGTGATCGCCGGGTCCGCCGGGTCGGTGCCGGAGACGATCACCGGCTTGCCCGCGGCGGTGGCGATCGCGGCCGGGTCCGCCGCGTCCACGCCGTTGTTGATCATCCACCAGGTGATCGCCCGGTACTGCGCACCGGTGTCCAGGTACCTCAGCCCCAGCTCGGCGGCCACGGCCCTGGACGTGCTCGACTTGCCCGTCCCGGCGGGGCCGTCGATGGCGACGATCACGGATTCCACGGTGTTGGACACCTTTCCTGCGGTACGGGGGAGGCCGGGCGGGAGTGCGGGGGCCCCGAACAAGGTTACCGAGTGCCGACCCCTGCCAGCTCCACCCATACGCCGTGACCGCCCACCACCCCGTCGAACCGGGACCCCCGGGGGCCCCACGCCCCGGCCCCGCGCCGCCCGGCGGCCCCGCCCCCGGCACCTGCCCGGCCGGCCCCCGCCCCGGGCTGACCCACCGGGGCTCCGCCCCGGACCCGGCGCCTCCTGAGGAGAAGCCTGAGCGGCAAGGGGCCCGGGCGCAGGGGCGTGGGCCATCGGGCCGGGCGGGGA
>NZ_JBSGUP010000808.1:0-3322 GCF_053607985.1 Streptomyces sp. NPDC055078 | reverse complement strand
GGTGGTGGCCGCGTGGTCGAACACGAAGGGGCCGAGGACCGCGGCGAGCACGACGAGCGTGAGGCCGGCGAGCACGGCGATGACCTGCGGGGTGAGGAGGTTACGACGCAGCATGATCATGCCTCCGCGATCGTCGAGCGCGGGTCCAGGATCGCGATGGCGAGGTCGATGACGAGGTTCGCCCCGAGGACGAGCAGCGCGTACACGAGCACGATCCCCTGGATCAGCGGGTAGTCCTTGGCCGTGATCGAGGAGACGATCGTGGACCCGATGCCGGGCACGGTGAACACCGTCTCCACGAGCACGGTGCCCGCGACGAGCCCGACGAGCACCACACCGCCCGTCGTGAGGGTGGCGGTGACGATGTTGGGCAGCGCGTGGCGCACGTACAGCAGCCGGCCGGGCAGTCGCTTGCTGCGCGCGGTGGTGAGGTACGGGGTGTCCAGGACGCGCAGCATCTCGATGTGCACGATCCGGGCCAGATAGGCCAGTGGCCCGGTCGCCAGCGCGAGCACGGGCAGCACCGCCTGGCTCGGCGTGCCCCATCCCGCGGGCGGGAAGAGCGGCAGGGCGACGCCGAGGGTCGCGATGAGCAGCACCGCGAGCAGGAAGTTCGGGATCGCGATGAGGAACCCGAGCAGGCCCGAAACTCCCAGGTCCAGGAAGCGGCGCCGGCCGCCGCGGGCCGAGACCGCCGTGGCGACACCGATCGGGAACGCGCCGGCGACGGCCACGAGGAAGGAGATCACGGCCAGCAGGAGCGTGGTGGGCAGCCGCTCGCCGAGGATCTGGGAGACCGGTCGCTGCGAGGTGATCGACATACCGAGGTCGCCGCGCGGCAGACCGGTAGCGTAGTGGGTGAACTGGGCCCACAGGGACTGGTCGAGGCCGAGCTGTTCGCGCAGCGCGTTCACCGTGGGCAGGGGGGCGGTGGGCCCCAGGGCCGCTCGTACCGGGTCGCCCGGCACCAGCTGGACCAGGAAGAACGAGGCCACCAGCACGATGGCGAACGAGATCGCCGCGCGACGCAGTCGTCGCAGGACGAACGCGATCCGCGGCGATCCGGCGAGGAGCCGCGGGCGTCCGGCCCGGGCGGCGGCCGGTTCGGCTCGCTCGGGGGGCGGGACGGTGGTGACCGCGTTCGGGGGGATCGTCATGCCGTCAGCCCAGCATACGGATGGTCGTGGGCGCGATGCCCCACGGCACGTCGGCGGTGGCCCCGTTGAAGAAGGTCGGCGTCGAGGTCTGCGCGAGCGGGTAGGCGTCGACCCGGTCGATCAGCTCCTTCTCCGCGCTCTGCCACAGGTCACACGCCGACGTGGTGTCCTTGGCGGTCAGCGCCTGCTTGGCCAGTTCGTTGTACGCGGGGTTCTGCACGTCCATGAAGTTGTAGCCGCCTTTCTCACTGGTGGCACCGAGGAAGAACAGGCTCAGGGTGGAGGGCTTGGTGGGGGCGAGCTGGATGAAGCCGGTGTCCCAGTCGTAGGTCTGGTGCAGGTCGGTCGACCAGCCGGTCGGGTCCTCGGCGACGAGCTTGGTGTCGACGCCGATCTCCTGCCACTCGGCCTGGATCTCCTCGGCGGCGGCGGAGTGGCTGGGCGTGCCCGCGTCGTAGAGGAAACGGATGGTCAGCGGCTTGCCGTCCTTGGTGCGCTTGCCGCCGGCGCCGAGTGTGTACCCGGCTTCGTCGAGCAGCGCGCCGGCCTTCCCCTTGTCGGTGGCGGGCAGCGTCCACTTCGGGCCGCCCTTGACGCACAGGAACGGCGACTGCACGACCAGCGACTTCATCGGCTCGGCGTGCCCGTTGGTGACGAGGTCTCCGATCGAGGTGCGGTCGAGGGCGATCGTGAGCGCCTTGCGCACGCGCTCGTCCGAGGTCGGCCGGCCGGAGCGCTCGTTGAAGAGCATCTCGCCGATCGGGTTCGGCACGCTCTTCGACTTCAGATTCGCGGCCTGGAGGCGGTCGCGGTCGGTGCCGGCCACGGCTGCCGCGTTCAGGCCGCCGGACAGCAGCAGGTTCGCCGCCGTGGACTCGTCGGTCACGACCTTCCCGACGACCTTGTCGGGCAGTCCCTTGGTGCCGCTGGTGACGCCCTGGGGTCCCCAGGTGTAGTCGGTGCGTTTGGTGTAGACGTACTCGTTGCCCGCCTTGGCGGAGGTCAGGCGGTACAGCGCGGTGCCGTTGGTCGCGTTCTTCAGCGAGTCCGGCTTGTCGAGGCCGCCCTGGCAGACCATCTCGACCGCGCCCGTCATGCTGAGCAGGAACGGGTTGCTGGTCTTCGACGTGATCGTGAGCTTGTTGCCGTCGGCCGTGGCCTTCATGTCGGCGGTGATGTCGGAGCCGTGCCAGAAGGTGCCGTGCTTGGCGTCCGCCTGGTAGGTGATGTTGTTCGCGGCGGTCGTGGCCGTGAACGCGCTGCCGTCGGAACAGGTGACGCCGTCCTTGAGGGTGTACGTCACGGAGGTGGGGGTCTGCGTCCAGCTCTGCGCGAGCCAGGGCAGGGACTGGCCGTCGTCGGAGGTGTGGACGAGCGACTCGTAGGCGTAGGGCACCAGTTGGCGCTGCACGAGCGAGACGCCCGTGAGCGGCGAGAGGCTGCCGGGATCGTCGTTGAGCCCGACGTTGAAGGTGCCGCCGGAAACGTACGTGACCGGTCCTGCGCCCGCCTGGGTGCCGGAGCCGCAGGCGGCGAGCGTTACCGCCGCGACCGCACATGCCGCGACCGCGACGGACGGCTTGAGGTGCTTCCTGGTCATTGCTGTCGTCCTTTGGTTCGACGCGGTGCGGGACGGGAGCCCGGTCGACGGGAGCCTGATCGATGGGAGCCTGGCGGCGTCGGGTATGCCGAGGCCCTGGGTCCGAGGCTAGAAAGCCCGGATACCCCCGACAATGTGCCGACGATGCAGAGAATCGTGGCGCACTGTGCTGTGAACACAGCGCCCGGCACCACATCGGCCCACGGTCCGGGGCCTGACGGACCCCGGGGTGCTCGAACGGATCGCCGCGCGGCCCGCGGAGCTGGACAGCCCGGCAGAGCGGCCGGGGTGCGGCCCCGGGCCTGGGCACCGGGTCACGGGGCAGGCTGGAGCCGCCGCGCGGGAAGCCGACGAAGCCGGTCTTCCCGCTCAGTGGGTCCGCTCAGGCGAGGAGATTCGCGAGCTGGGCCATCTCGGTGGGCGGGTCGACCACTGGCTGGATGAGGAGTTCGTCGATGCCGGACTGTTCGAGGGTGGCGATGCGGGCGAGGAGGTCGTCGCGGGTGCCGACCAGGGCCAGGGTGTCCATCAGCGAGGGCAGGACCAGATCCCGGTCCCGCGGTGC
>NZ_JBSGUP010000807.1:0-3323 GCF_053607985.1 Streptomyces sp. NPDC055078 | reverse complement strand
GCCGTGGTCTGCTATCTCTTCCTCTTCATCGAGGGGTCCTTCGACTTCGCCTTCGAGCGTCGGCTGACCGTGCTGTGGACCATGGCCGTGGTCGCGTTCGCCCACGCCGTGGGCACGGTGATCTTCCAGACCATCACCCACAACCGGATTCTCACCCCGTCGATCATGGGGTTCGACGCGGTCTACATCCTGATGCAGACCCTCATGGTGGCCGTGTTCGGCGGCAGCGTCCTCGCCGCGACGGACGGAATGCCCAAGCTGGTCACCCAGACCCTGCTGATGGTCTGCTTCACGATGCTGCTGTTCCGCTGGCTGTTCTCCGGGCGCAACGGCAGCCTGCATGTGATGCTGCTGGTCGGTGTGGTGCTGGGCCTGGCCTTCCGCAGTCTGTCGGACTTCCTCCAGCGACTGCTCTCACCCGCCGAGTTCGATGTGCTCTCCGCCCGGCTCTTCGGCCGGCTCACCAGCGCGGACGTGGCGTATCTGCCCCTGGCGACCATCGTCTGTGTGATCGCCGGAGCCGTCGTCGTACACCGCTGCCACCGGCTCGACACCCTGCTGCTCGGCCGGGACACCGCCACCGGTCTGGGCATCGACCACAAGCGCGAGCTGACGGTGATGCTGCTGCTGATCTCCCTGCTGATCGCGATGGCGACCGCGCTCGCGGGCCCCATGACCTTCTTCGGCTTCGTCACCGCGATCCTCGCCTACCAGCTGTCGGGCACCCACCGGCATACCGTCGTCCTGCCCATGGCGTTCCTCGTCGGGCTGCTCACCCTGGTGGGCGGTCAGTTCATCATGGAGCACGTGTTCTACGCGGCGGGCATGCTCACCGTCGTCATCGAGTTTCTCGGCGGGGCGGTCTTCCTCCTCCATCTCCTCCGGAAGGGCACCCTGTGATCGAGTTCACCGACATCCGCAAGGCATACGGCGACGACACCGTGCTCGGTCCGGTGTCCGGGCGGATTCCGGCGGGCGGAATCACCTCGCTCGTCGGCCCCAACGGCGCCGGGAAGTCCACCCTGCTGACCATCATCGGCCGGCTCGCCGAGCCGACCTCGGGCACCGTGACCGTCGACGGTCTCGACGTACACCGCGCCAAGTCCCAGGACGTGGCGCGGACGCTGTCCATCCTCCGCCAGGAGAACCACTTCACCGCCCGGGTGACGGTACGGGAGCTGGTCTCCTTCGGGCGCTTCCCGCACAGCCGGGGGCGGCTGACACCACACGACATCGTCCACATCGACGACGCACTCGACTTCCTCCACCTCGGCGACCTCCAGCACCGCTTTCTCGATCAGCTCTCCGGCGGCCAGCGGCAGCGGGCCTATGTGGCGATGGTGCTGGCCCAGGACACCCGGTACGTCCTGCTCGACGAGCCCCTGAACAATCTCGACATGAAGCACTCCGTACGGATGATGAGCCAGCTGCGCCGCGCGGCCGACGAACTCGGCAAGACCATCGTCCTGATCGTGCACGACATCAACTTCGCCGCCACCTACTCCGACCGGATCATCGCCCTCCGCGAAGGCCGTATCGCCGCTTCGGACAGCGTCGATGCGATGATGCGCGCGGAGGTGCTGAGCGAGGTGTTCGACACCCCCGTCCAGGTGCACGAGGTCGACGGGAAGCGGACCGCCGTGTACTACCGCTGAGCCCCCGGCCGCTTGGGTGCCCGCACTGCGGTGGTCTCGGCCGGGGACGCATCGACCGCGTGACCGCGCCAGTTGTACGCTGCGCCGGTGACCATTCCGTCGGTGGACGAGATACGCGGGCTTCATGAGAAGCACGCTCCGAACCGGACCACGTACGATCTTGTTTACACGCACTGTGAAATCGTGTGGCGCATCGCCGAGAGTCTGCTGGGTCCTGATTCCCTGATCGACCGGGAATTGGTCCGGGCCGGGTGTCTGCTCCACGACATCGGTGTCTATCGCCTCATCGACGATACCGGGCGTATCGACGCGGCGAACTATGTCCGTCACGGGATTCTCGGGCATGAAATCCTGGAGAAGGAAGGCTTTCCGGATTCTGTGTGCAGGTTCTGTTCCTGTCATACGGGTGTCGGTCTGACCCGGCACGACGTGCGGCGCTGGGGGCTTCCGCTGCCGGTCGCCGACTATGTGGCGACGACGGACGAGGAGCGGTTGGTGATGTACGCCGACAAGTTCCACACCAAGTCGACGCCGCCGAGGTTCCTCACCGCCGCCGAGTACACCGGGTATGTGCGCCGGTTCGGTGCCGAGAAGGTGGCGGCCTTCGAGGCGTTGCGCGCGATGTTCGGGGATCCCGATCTCACGGCGATCGCGACTGCCGTGCCGGCGACAGCGGATGAGAGTGCGGGCGGCGACGGGGAAGGTGTGCCGGGCCGCCGTTCGTAGCGTGGGTGGGGGAGACGGATCAGGGCCGGCGCACTTCCGTCGATGCCCCGGCCCGATGCGGTACGTCGTCATCGGGCCGGGGCGTGTGACGGTGGTGCCGGGGCCGGTCAGCCGCGACCCTCCGGCACCGTGGCGGGGTTCAGAGCAGAATCCGCATCGGATGCTCGATACGTTCCTTGAGCGCGCCCAGCCACTGCGCGGCGAGCGCGCCGTCGAGGACCCGGTGATCGCCGGACAGGGTGACGGTCATCAGCGTGGCGGCCGTGACCGTGCCGTCGTCGTCGACGACCGCGCGCTTCGTCGCGGCGCCCACCGCGAGGATGCCCGCATGCGGCGGGTTGATGATCGCCGCGAACCGCTCGATCCCGTACATGCCGAGGTTGGACACCGTGAACGAGCCGCCTTCCAGCTCTGACTGGTGCAGCTTGCCCTCCCTGGCCCGCCCGGCCAGGTCGGCCACGGCGCGGCTGATGTCGCCGATCGACCGGGTTTCGACATTGCGGACGACCGGGGTGACCAGGCCGCCTTCGATGGCGACCGCGACGGCGACGGAGACCGTATCGAACCGGCGGGTGGCGTCCGCCGTCCAGACCGCGTTGGCCTCGGGCACATCCTGGAACGCCCCGGCGACCGCCTTGACGACGAAGTCGTTGACGGACGGGGTGATCGAGCCGGGACCGTTGTCGGCCTTCATCGCGCGGCGCAGTTCGAGCAGCGCGTCGACACGGCAGTCCAGCTCGATGTAGAAGTGGGGAACCGTGTTCTTGCTCTCGGTGAGCCGCCGGGCGATCGCGCGGCGCATACCGGTGTGCGGCACATCGGTGTACGTGCCGTCCTCGGCCCGTGGTGCGGGCCGCTGGGCGGCTTCGGCAGCGGGCGGGGTCTCGGGCCGGGCGGGAGCCGTGTCCGGCCGGGCGGCGGCTGCCGCCGGCGCCGGGGCGC
>NZ_JBSGUP010000806.1:0-3325 GCF_053607985.1 Streptomyces sp. NPDC055078 | reverse complement strand
GCGTGCCACCCTTGCTGGCTTCACTCGATGGCGGAAAGCGATACCGAGTGTGAGTATCCGATCCGTATCCATCGCTACGGGTGGTGATGTGTTCAAGGGTTGTAGGAGTACCCATTCGCCGACTACTCATCGGTCACCTTTCGATCCGGTGGCGGACGAGTGGTTGCGGCCGTATGACGGCCAAGTGGACGTACCCAGAAGCCTTTGATCTGGGTATGTTCCTCGCCGTCAGGGCAGCCACCGAGCCTCGAAAGGTCGAGAGCCGTGTCGGAACACCACGATCACCCAGAGCAGAAGTTCGTTTACGACTTCACCGAGGGCAACCGGGACCTGAAGGATCTGCTCGGTGGCAAAGGCGCGAACCTCGCCGAGATGACCAACCTCGGGCTGCCCGTCCCTCCGGGCTTCACGATCACCACCGAGGCGTGCAAGGTCTACCTGGACTCCGGCGAGGAGCCCGCCGCCCTCCGCGACGAGGTGAGTGCGCACCTCGGGGCACTGGAGCAGGCCATGGGCAAGCAGCTCGGCCAGGCGGACGACCCGCTGCTCGTATCCGTACGCTCCGGTGCGAAGTTCTCCATGCCCGGCATGATGGACACCGTCCTCAACATCGGCCTCTCCGACGCGTCCGTCGCCGGACTCGCCCAGCAGGCCGGTGACGAGCGCTTCGCCTGGGACTCCTACCGCCGGCTCATCCAGATGTTCGGCAAGACCGTCCTCGGCGTCGACGGCGATCTCTTCGAGGAGGCGCTCGAAGACGCCAAGACGGCCAAGAAGGTCACCGTCGACACCGACCTCGACGCGGCCGATCTGAAGAAGCTGGTCAAGCACTTCAAGAAGATCGTGCGGACCGAGGCCGGACGCGACTTCCCGCAGGACGCGCGCGAACAGATGGATCTCGCGGTGCACGCGGTCTTCGACTCGTGGAACGGCGACCGGGCCAAGCTCTACCGCCGCCAGGAGCGCATTCCGGGCGACCTCGGCACCGCCGTCAACATCTGCTCCATGGTCTTCGGCAATCTCGGCCCGGACTCGGGCACGGGCGTCGCCTTCACCCGCGACCCGGCCAGCGGCCAGCAGGGCGTCTACGGCGACTACCTCCAGAACGCGCAGGGCGAGGACGTTGTCGCGGGCATCCGCAACACCGTTCCGCTCGCCGAACTGGAGTCGATCGACAAGGCGTCGTACGACCGGCTGATGCAGATCATGGAGACGCTGGAGACCCACTACAAGGATCTCTGCGACATCGAGTTCACCATCGAGCGCGGCCAGTTGTGGATGCTCCAGACCCGCGTCGGCAAGCGCACGGCGGGCGCCGCCTTCCGGATCGCCACCCAGCTCGTGGACCAGGGGCTGATCGATGAGGCCGAGGCCCTCCAGCGCGTCACCGGAGCCCAGCTCGCCCAGCTGATGTTCCCCCGCTTCGACGAGGACGCCAAGGTCGAACTCCTCGGCCGGGGCATCGCCGCCTCGCCCGGCGCCGCCGTCGGCAAGGCCGTCTTCGACTCGTACACCGCGATCAAATGGTCGCGCTCAGGTGAGCGGGTCATCCTCATCCGCCGGGAGACCAACCCCGACGACCTCGACGGAATGATCGCCGCCGAAGGCATCCTGACCTCCCGGGGCGGCAAGACGTCCCATGCGGCCGTCGTCGCCCGGGGCATGGGCAAGACCTGTGTCTGCGGCGCCGAGGACCTGGAGGTCGACACCAAGCGGCGGCGGATGACCGTGAACGGCACCGTTGTCGAGGAGGGCGACGTCGTCTCCATCGACGGTTCCACCGGCAAGGTGTACCTCGGCGAGGTGCCCGTCGTGCCGTCGCCGGTCGTGGAGTACTTCGAGGGCCGGATGCACGCCGGCGCCGACGACGCCGACGAACTGGTCGCCGCCGTCCACCGGATCATGGCGTACGCGGACCGGATGCGCCGGCTGCGCGTACGGGCCAATGCCGACAACGCCGAGGACGCCCTGCGCGCCCGCCGCTTCGGCGCCCAGGGCATCGGGCTCTGCCGCACTGAGCACATGTTCCTGGGCGAGCGCCGGGAGATGGTGGAGCGGCTGATCCTCGCCGACCACGACGACGAGCGCGCGAGCGCCCTGGAGCAGTTGCTGCCGCTCCAGCGGGCGGACTTCATCGAGCTGTTCGAGGCGATGGACGGACTGCCGGTGACGGTACGGCTGCTCGACCCGCCGCTGCACGAGTTCCTGCCCGATATCACCGAACTGTCCGTGCGCGTCGCGCTCGCCGAGTCCCGCAAGGACCACAACGAGAACGATCTGCGCCTCCTCCAGGCCGTCCACCGGCTGCACGAGCAGAACCCGATGCTGGGGCTGCGGGGCGTACGGCTCGGGCTGGTCATCCCCGGTCTGTTCACCATGCAGGTCCGGGCCATCGCCGAGGCCGCCGCCGCCCGCAAGGACGCCAAGGGCGACCCGCGCGCCGAGATCATGATTCCGCTGGTGGGCACCGTCCAGGAGCTGGAGATCGTCCGCGACGAGGCCGAGCAGGTCATCGCGGAGGTCGAGGCCGCCACGGGCGTCGAGCTGAAGCTCGCGCTGGGCACGATGATCGAGCTGCCGCGTGCCGCGCTGACGGCCGGGCAGATCGCCGAGGCCGCCGAGTTCTTCAGCTTCGGCACCAACGACCTCACCCAGACCGTCTGGGGCTTCTCCCGGGACGATGTGGAGGCGAGCTTCTTCACCGCGTACCTGGAGAAGGGCATCTTCGGGGTCTCGCCGTTCGAGACCATCGACCGGGACGGCGTCGGCGCGCTGGTGCGGAGCGCGGTGGAGGCCGGCCGGGCCACCCGTCCCGACCTCAAGCTCGGTGTCTGCGGTGAGCACGGCGGCGACCCCGAGTCGGTCCACTTCTTCCACGAGGTCGGGCTCGACTACGTCTCCTGCTCGCCGTTCCGTATCCCGGTGGCGCGACTGGAAGCGGCGCGGGCGGCGGCGGCCTCCACCGGGAGCGACTCGCGCTGAGCCGCGCTGACGGTGAGCCGCGCTGACGGTGAGTGGCTCGCGCCGAGCCGCACAAACGGCGCGAGCCATTGAGTGAACCGCGAGCCCCTGGACGGCCGCGAACCCCTTGAACACCGGAGCCACCTTCCGTACCCCGACCCTCAGCCGGTCGGTGACGGCTCCGGAACACCGGAGACGGCGGTGCCTTGATCGAGGTTGGTCAAGGTATCCGCCGCTTCTGTTTCTTCCATAACTTCCGTAAAGACTCCGCCGAATTGAGGGATGCCGGCGCGATCCTGGCGTATGGCCCCGTTCTTGTGCCCCGCCCGTGAAAACAAGGGTCGGGGCGCGGCCTGTGGATCCC
>NZ_JBSGUP010000805.1:1039-3328 GCF_053607985.1 Streptomyces sp. NPDC055078 | reverse complement strand
GATCAAGATCGTGGACCTGTTGTTCTGTTTGTCGGTGACCTCGGCGCGGAATGAGATCGATTTGCCCTTCGCCGGGTTCCTGACGCTGATCTCGCCGTTGTTGACCTTGTGCTTCTTCCAGGACCGGCCCTGGTCGTACGAGACGTACACGGACAGTGACTTGTGGTTGCCGTCCTTGGCGGCGCCCTCGATCACGACCGGGACGGTGGCCGTGCGGCCGGCCGTGACGCGGCTGTTCAGGTCGGTGCCGGCTTCGAAGCGGACCATGGACGCCGGGAGCCGCGTCTCCCGGGTGGTCCGCTGGGAACGGAAGGTCCAGCTCGCGTCGATCCGGGTGGACGCGCCCGCGACCTCGGGGCTCCGCTCGACCGAGGTGGTCAGGCGGTACCCGGCTTCACCGGAGGGGACTTTGAAGACCTCCTGGCCCGTCAGCGGATCCTGGTTGGTGCCGATCTCGGTGCCGTTGCGGTACAGCGTCGTCTTCACCGAGGTGAGCAAGGACAGGCCGGGGTTGCGCCGGGAGTCGGCGAGCAGCGGCACCGAGCCCCTGATCTCGTCACCCGTGCGCGAGAGGCCATGGCCGCTGGTCAGGGTCGGGCCGAAGACCGCCCGGTTGACGGTCCTGGCGTAGGTCTTTCGCGCCTTGAAGGACGCCCGGCGGTCGACGCTGTACTCGGCCTCGGCCTCGGCCCTGGAGCTGTCACGCCCGCTGAACTGAATGAAGTCCACATCCCACTTCACCCCCTTGTCCGCGGACACATACAGCGTCCGGGTGGCGGGCAGATCCCGCACCGCGGGGAAACTTCCCCAGACCTCTTCGGCACCGGACAGTCGGCCGACTGCCCTGACCATGCCCTGCTTGCCGGCCGCCGGGGCACCCGCGCTCACCTTGACGGTGGCGAAATCACCGGTGCGGTAGTGCTTGGTGTAACCGGTGGCCAGCCGCTGGACGGGGCCGCCCGCGGTGGTGGAGTACTGCTTGTTCCCGCCGCCGGCCCAGTGCGCGTTCCACTGCTGGTGCAGCGAACCGCCGGTGACCCGCGGGCCGAGGTGGGCGGAACGGACGTTGGCGAACGTTTCGATCCATGTGCCGAGGACGTGTCTGTTGCTGCCCGCCCCGATCTCGTAGCCGACGACCGCGTGTTCCAGCGTGGCCGCACGGTCCGGGACAGTTACGGCGACCGGCTTGGCGGTACGGGCGTCCGCGGTGATCGTGGTGTCCCTGCCCATGTCCAGCTTCGGCCGGGCCAGCCAGTCGGACCCCTTGGTCGAGTCCTGCCGGTCTTCCATCACCCAGGAGTTGAAGGAGTAACTCCCCTTCGGGACCCGGACCGTGACGGTGCTGGAGTTCGCGGCGGTGGCCTCGATGAACTTCCCGTTGGCCTCCCCGCTCCGGCCCACCAGGTAGCCGAAGTGGCCCTTGGCCCCCTTGCCGTCGCGGCCGAGATAGCGGACGGTGAGGTCGTAGGACTCCGGTTCACGGTTCACCGTGGCGGCCGTACGCACACTCTGCTCGCCGTCCGTCGCCGTGACGAACGCGGAGTAGGCGCCCTCCACCGTGCCGCCGAGCCGGGTGTCCGCGGTGAGACCGACGGAGGCGCTACCGCCCGCCGGGACGGTCACGTTGTCCGCACTCAGCCTGAAGAACCCGGCCGGGGCCGGGCGGCCCTGAGGGTCGGCACCGGTGGCCGACAGCGAGAGCGTGACGGGCTCGGCGCCGAGGTTGCGGTAGGTCACCTGCCGGGTGACCGGCTTGTCGTCGGTGTGCGGCCACTGCCGGGTGCCGAAGTTCACCGAGACCGGTTCCGCGACCACGGACTGCCTGATGGCCCGGTCGACCTGAATACGGCCCGAGCCCTGCTCGTGCGCGGTGTAGTCGCCGCCCTTGGCGGAGCCGACGATCGCGCTCTTGATCTGGGCGTACGTCCAGTCCGGGTGCTGCTGCCTGAGGATGGCGGCGGCACCGGCGGCATGCGGGGTCGACATCGACGTACCGGACATCGTCGTATAGCCGGGCGGTTTCTGGCCGGAGCCGCCCTTGGCGGCCGCTGCGGCGATGTCCACGCCGGGCGCGGTGACGTCCGGCTTGATGGCGCCGTCACCCATGCGCGGGCCGCCGCTGGAGAATCCGGCCAGCCGGTCCTGGCCGTCCACGGCGCCGACGGTGAGTGCGGAGTCCGCGGTACCGGGCGAACCGACAGTGCCCGGCCCTTCGTTGCCCGACGCGACGGCGAACAGGACGCCCTTCTCCGCGGAGAGCCGGTCGACCGCCGCCTCCAACGGGTCGAC
>NZ_JBSGUP010000805.1:0-1029 GCF_053607985.1 Streptomyces sp. NPDC055078 | reverse complement strand
GGCTGAGGTTGACGACACCGGCGCCCTGCTCGGCCGCCCACTCCATGGCGGCGATGATGGCGGACTCCTCGCTCGCGCCGGAGGAATCGAAGACCTTGCCGTTGAGGATCTTCGCGCCGGGCGCGACCCCCTTGAACCTGCCGCCGGACCGGGCGCCGGTGCCCGCCGCAGTGGACGCGACATGGGTGCCGTGACCGAGCGTGTCCTCGGCGTCGGGGTCACTTGTGAAGTTCCTCGACGCGACGACCTGGTCCTTCAGATCGGGATGGGTGCTGTCGACGCCGGTGTCCAGAACGGCGATCTTGACCCCCCTGCCGTCGTGACCCGAGGCCCACGCCCTGGGGGCGCCGATCTGCGGCACGGACCGTTCGAGGGTGAGCTTGCGGACGCCGTCGAGCCAGATACGGGCGATGCCCGAGGCGGCCCGGTCGCCGCTGGTCAGCGCGTCCCACAGCCCGGTGGCGTTGTTCTTCGGGGCCTGTACCGCCTGCGCGTTCAGCGACTTCAGGGTACGGCTCACCCTGCCCGCGTCACGGACCTCGGCCTTGGCCGTGGCAGCGCTGCCACGGTAGCCGATGATCACCCTGGGGCCGTTCTGCTGGGCCTTCCCGTTCGCGGACCTGCTCAGCTCGGTGAGGTCGAACAGCCGCTGATCGAGTGTGCCGTCCGCGAGCAGCCGGGACGCGTCCGCGGGGATCACGAGGGTACGGCCCGCGGCCTTGCTGATCCGCACAGGTATCCTCTCGCGGCCCTTGGCAGGCTCCAGGGCGACGAACCGGCCCTTGGCGTCCACGCTCACCCGGTCACCCGTGATCAGCGTGATCCGGTGCTTGGCCACGGGCTGCCCAGAACGGTCCACATGCGCGGACCGATCCGCACCCTTGTCCGGATCGACCTCCGCCGACGCCGGGCTGGTCACGCCCGCGGCGAGGGCCACTACCGCGGCGGCGGCGACGACCGCCGCACCCCTATGTCTTGTGTGACTGTGCAAATCTCCTCCTGGAGACGAAGTGCCGGGCACCCTTCGGG
>NZ_JBSGUP010000804.1:0-3328 GCF_053607985.1 Streptomyces sp. NPDC055078 | reverse complement strand
CCAGTGTATCGGGCGCCCGACGCCCTCTCGGCCCGCGCGGAGCGGCCCCGGGCACGGCGGCCTCGGGCACGGCGGCAGCGGGAGCGGCGGCAGCGGGAGCGGCTCCGGCGCGGTGAAGGCGCGCGCCCGCCGGGAGCGGCGCCGGCACTCCGGCAGCAGGCACCGGTCAGCAGGCACCCCCACCCGCACCCGCCACACGAGTGCCACACGGTGGCCCCACGAGTGCCCACGATTGCCACGAGTGCGCACGACTGTCACGACGCCAGGCGATACGCCGTCGGCCGCCGCCAGTACCCCGTCAGGCGGCCTACGACAGCAGACGCGGCGACAGCGCCCCGCACGGCACCAGCTCCACCTCCGCGCCCGCGTCCCGCAGATCGGTCAGCACGAGTTCGTCGTACATCAGCAGTCCGGACTGCTCCGGCCAGACGATCGCCCACAGCCACAGTCCACGCGCCTCGCCCGCGAAGACGGCGCGGTCGCCCGGTCCGGCGTTCACATGCCAGAGCGGGGTGGGGCGGCCGGCGGCGAGCAGTTTGACCTGGGGCGGCTGGTCAACCCTGATGTGCGGCCCGGGGTCGGGCCCGTCGATTCCGGCATAGCGCGCCCCGAGGCCGACGCCCAACTCCTCGGCGACCAGGAGCAGTTCACCGAGCCCGCCGAGCGGCCCCGGGCCCGAGCAGGCGACGGCGGTGGCCCGGCCGCCGCTGCGGTCGTCCCCGGCGTACGCGACACCGGTGAACAGCCAGCCGACCGGTAACGGCCAGGGCATCCACACGGGAACCCTGGCGCGGTGCACAACGACATCGAGGGCCTCGACACTGGGCGGTATCACCGGCTGGAGCGGGTGCACCGTGCCGTGCACATCACACTGCCAGGAGTCGGCGAAGAGACCGGGCGCCCTGACCCGGCCACCGCACTTCGGGCAACTGGGTTCGCCCCTCATAGCGCCCCACGGTCCTACCCGACCGTCGTCGCGTCAAGGACGATCACCCGTCCGGCGTGTGCTTCTCCGGCCAAATTACGGATGCGACTTACAGCCATCCGGGGCCGTCGGGCCCTCAGGGCTCAGCCAGGACCGGCGCCGAGATCGACGGACCCGCGCAGTGGATCACGCAGATCGGCCCCCTGCGACAGCCACCGCTCCTGAAGCGCCTGCGCGCCGTGCACCCGCTTCCAGGCGGCCTCGTTCGGGGTCATCGGGAGCAGTGGCAGAAAGCGCACCGGGTCCATCGGGGGGTCCAGTTCCAGATCCTCGACCAGACCGCCGGACTCCGCGACGAGCACGGAGGTGAACGGTGCCGCGGGCCAGAGCGGATCACCGACGTCCAGCGAGGCGCCGGGTGCCACGACGACCCCTTCCACCTGGGGAGAGGCGGCGAGTACGGCGAGGGGGCGCAGCACCTGGTCGGTGTCGGCGAGCCCGGCCCGTACCGACAGGATCAGCTCGGCGCGGGGGCCCTTGACCGGGTCGGTGAGCGTGCCGGTCGGGTCCGTCATGGGCCGGTCCGACATGCCCAGCGTGGCGTAGCGCACGACGCCCGCGCCGGCCGGCTCGGCGGCGGGGAACCTCAACACCTCGATACGGTCCGTGCCGAGGAAGGTCACGGCCGCACGGGCGTCCGGCTCGCCGAACGCCGTACGCAGCCTTGCCTCGACCAGAGCGAGAACTTCTCCCATCCCGCGAGCATAGAACGCGTATGGAATGGGCAAACACCGGGATTGGCCCTCTGTCGGCTGCTAGTCTTGGCCGCTGGTCGGGATGGTGTGCAGCAAGCACACGGAGACGGCACGCGGAAGCGGTGCCTCGGGTCCCGGTGTCATGACCGTCCCCTACGGGGGACCGGCCGGAGGAGGTGGGGTCCACGGTGGATCGAAGTCGACCGTGCAGTACCAACCGCTCTTCCGCAGGGCATCACCCTCCGGTGATCTGAGGCCCTTTCACGCAGGGCCCATGGCGTTCCGTGCCGCGGAATTTCGCACGACGGAAGAGCACTTCGTTTTTGCTGTCCTCAGCGAATTTGCCTGTCTGTAGCGAACGCCGTCACCGCCATCCCGCGGTGCCGCCCGCTTTGCGGACGTACACCTCACGTCCCCATTCCGGGCTGTGCCACGCCACGCGCCGACGGCCTCTCCGTGAAGGAGCCAGCCATGTCGATGATCCGTGACCTGCGTGCCGCGGTCCGCCCGTCCCTGCGCAAGAGCAGCGCCGCCTACAGCTCGTACGACACCACCCGCGACCCCTCCGCCTCCAGCGCCGTCGTCGACTGCGCGGTCTACCGCGACGGGCGCAGGCTCGACAGCGCGGGCTGCCAGACGCCGCGTGAGGCGATGCTGCGGGTGCGCGAGGGCGGTGGCTTCGCCTGGATCGGGCTGCACGAGCCGACCGAAGAGGAATTCGCGGGTATCGCGGCCGAGTTCGGGCTGCACCCGCTCGCCGTCGAGGACGCGGTCCACGCCCACCAGCGGCCCAAGCTGGAGCGGTACGACGACACCCTCTTCACCGTCTTCAAGACGATCCACTACGTCGAGCACGCCGAACTCACCGCGACCAGCGAGGTCGTGGAGACCGGCGAGGTCATGTGCTTCACCGGCCGGGACTTCGTCATCACGGTCCGGCACGGCGGCAAGGGCTCCCTGCGCGCCCTGCGGCACGGGCTCCAGAAGGACACCGAACTGCTGTCCAAAGGGCCGTCCACGGTGCTGCACGCCATCGCCGACCATGTCGTCGACGGATACATCGCGGTCGCCGCCGCCGTGCAGGACGACATCGACGAGGTCGAGATCGATGTCTTCTCCGCCCCCTCCAAGGGCAGGCAGCGCGGCAGTGACGCCGGGCGGATCTACCAGCTCAAGCGGGAGGTGCTGGAGTTCAAGCGGGCCGTTTCTCCGCTGCTGCGGCCCATGCAGCTGCTGAGCGAGCGGCCGATGCGGCTGGTCGACCCGGACATCCAGAAGTACTTCCGCGATGTCGCCGACCACCTCGCCCGCGTACAGGAGGAGGTCATCGGATTCGACGAGCTGCTGAACTCCATCCTGCAGGCCAATCTCGCGCAGGCGACGGTCGCGCAGAACGAGGACATGCGCAAGATCACCTCCTGGGCGGCGATCATCGCGGTGCCGACGGCGGTGTGCGGGGTGTACGGCATGAACTTCGACCATATGCCGGAGCTGGAGTGGAAGTACGGCTACCCGATGGTGCTCACCGCGATCGCCGGGATCTGCTTCGCGATTCACCGCACGCTCAAGCGCAATGGCTGGCTGTAGCCGACCGTACGTACGGGGCCGGACGTGACCGGGCCGGTGCCGGACCGGACCAGTACCGGAC
>NZ_JBSGUP010000803.1:0-3332 GCF_053607985.1 Streptomyces sp. NPDC055078 | reverse complement strand
GCCGAGGTGAAGGTCTCCAGCGCGGGCACGGGATGGACGAGGTCTCCGAGATGGACGACGAAGTCCGGCGCCAGGCGGTTCAGCTCCGCGACAGCACGCCGGGACCGCTCATTGGCCAGGCGATTGCTCGCCCACGGCGAAGACGAGCGGTCGTCACCCGGATTGACATGCGAATCCGCAATCACAGCGAAAGTGAAAAGCAGGTCTTCGGGCGCACGGTCACGCGAAATCGGACTGGTCATTAATGTCCCTGCCTCAACTCGTCTGGTGTGTGCGCACAGCAAACTGCCGAGCACCTCAGAGGGTCAACACGGAATTTCCTATGGCCACTCATAGGCCGAATCAATGGATCGCCTTTGGACGCGGATTCATGAGGGGAGCCACGGCCGCGGCGAGTGCTGGCACAGGGGCGGCCGGAGTCCGGGGCCGCCGCGCCAGCGTCCGGGGCCGCGGGTCCCCTCGCCGCGCAGCCGTGCAGCCATGCAGCCGCGTCGGGGCGTCGGGGCGTCGGGGCGTCGGGGCGTCGGGGCGTCGGGGCGTCGGCCGATGGTCACACAGATGCACTTCAGCGTCGCGGAACGGCGTCGATCTCTGTCGACTTCCGTCTCAATACAGAACATCCGGCTCAGGGTGCACAACCTGGGCCATCAGTTCTGCAAATAGCCTTCCGCTCCCCGCCGCCGCCCGTACTCTGATGCTCAGCGCCGGTGGGGGCCGGTGTTGATCAGGGGGCGGGACGTTCGGGTACGACGCTCGGGGTGGGGTATCAGTCTCAGCACGGCGTCGGCCGGGCGAACGCTGGAGCCATCCGGGTGCCGTGCCTGTGCCGAGCCGTCCTCCGACCCAGGGGGTGTCTGTGGTCCGTATTCGGGTCCTGGTGGTGGACGACCACCGAATTTTCGCCGAGTCACTGGCCGCGGCACTCGCGGCCGAGCCCGATGTCGATGTCGCCGCGGCAGGCAGCGGGCCCGCGGCCCTGCGCTGCCTTGAGCGGGCGTCGGCCGAGGGCCGGGGGTTCGATGTGATGCTCGTCGACGCCGATCTCGGCACCGGGCAGAGCGGTGGCGCCCGCGCGCCCGTCGCCCGCGCGGTGTCCGACGACGGGGACGACGGACTGGTCGACGGGATCTCGCTGGTCGCGGGTGTCCGCGCCGGGCCCCGTCCGCCCGGATCCCAGGGAACCGTCCGTACGGTCGTCCTCGCCGAGAAGGACGACCCCCGGCGGGCCGCCCTCGCGCTTCAGGCGGGTGCGTCCGGCTGGGTCGCCAAGGACTGCTCGCTGCAACGGCTGCTCGCCGTCATCCGGGGGGTGCTGCGGGACGAGACCCATCTGCCGCCCGCCCTGCTCACCGGAGTGCTGCGCGAGCTGACGGCCGCCCGTAAGCACCGTACGGAGAGCGAGCGGCTGGTGGAGTCGCTGACCCCGCGCGAGCGCGAGGTGCTGCGGTGCATGGTCGCGGGTCTTGGGCGCAAGGCGGTGGCCGAGCGGCTCTTCCTGTCGCCGCACACCGTCCGCACCCATATGCAGAACGTCCTGGGCAAGCTCGGGGTGCACTCCACGCTCGCGGCCGTCGCCCTCGCCCGGCGGGCCGGGGTCGGCCCGGTCGACCTAGCCGGGGATGTTGTCGAACGGGGCGGTCAGCTGGCGTAGCAGCGCCGCCAGCTCCGCCCGCTGGGCCCGCGACAGCTCGCCGAGGATCGCCCGCTCCTGGGCGAGCAGCCCGGCCAGCGCCTGATCGGCGCGGTCCCGGCCCTCGGCGGTCAGCCGCACCAGCACCCCGCGCCGGTCACTGGGGTCGGGCAGCCGCTCCACCAGGCCCTTCTTGGCGAGCCTGTCGATGCGGTTGGTCATCGTGCCCGAGGTGACCAGCGTCTGGGTGAGCAACTGGCCGGGGGAGAGCTGATACGGGTCCCCCGCGCGGCGCAGTGAGGTCAGGACGTCGAACTCCCACGGTTCGAGGCTGTGCTCGGAGAACGCGAGCCGCCGCGCCCGGTCGAGATGACGCGCCAGCCTGGATACGCGGCTGAGCACCTCAAGCGGTTCCACGTCGAGGTCAGGGCGCTCACGGCGCCATGCCGCCACCAGTCGATCGACCTCGTCCTCCATGACGATCAGTGTAGAGGGTCCCTCGATATGAAGTCTCTTGACGTCAAGATAGTATGGGTTGGACGATGCCGGTCCGATGCCGGTGCGTCATCCCCTCCAGCGAGAGGCTCTGTCGTCATGCACGCCGAACCGATCTGGGACCCGGGCCAGTACCTCCGCCACGCCGGGCACCGCACCCGGCCCTTCCTGGACCTGCTCGCCCGGATTCCCGACCTGCCCGCCGGCGGCTCCCGACCCGCCCGTGTTCCCGCACCGCCCGCGGGGGACCCCCGGCCCGCCCGTGTTCCCGCACCGCCCGCCAGCGGCTCCCGGCCCGCCCGTGTTCCCGCACCGCCCGCCAGCGGCTCCCGGCCCGCCCGGATCGCGGACCTCGGCTGCGGCGCGGGCAATGTCACCGCGCTGCTCGCCGCCCGCTGGCCCGACGCCGTGATCACCGGCTTCGACAGCTCACCCGACATGCTCGCCCGCGCGGAGAAGGAGCACGCGGGCCCCACCCCCGGCGGCGGACTCCTCCGCTTCCGCCCCGCCGACGCCACCCACTGGACGCCGGAGACCCCCTACGACCTCATCGTCTCCAACGCCGCCCTGCACTGGGTGCCCGGCCACGCCGACTCCTTCCCCCGCTGGCTCGACGGCCTCACCCCCGGCGGCACCTTCGCCTTCCAGGTCCCCGGCAACCACCACGCCCCCAGCCACACCCTCCTCGCCGAACTGTGCGCGTCCCCGCGCTGGCGGGACCGCCTCGCGGGCGCCCGGGAGCGTACGGCCGTCCTGGAGCCGTCCGATTACCTCGCCCGCCTGGTCACCCTCGGCTGCGACACCGACGTATGGGAGACCACCTACCTCCAGCTCCTCACCGGAGAGGACCCCGTACTGGAGTGGATGAAGGGCACCACACTGCGACCCGTCCTCACGGTCCTGGGGGACGACTCGGCCGCGCGGGACGCCTTCCTCGCGGAGTACGGCGAACTGCTGCGGTCGGCGTACCCGCCGGGGGCGCACGGCGTCGTCTTCCCCTTCCGCCGCGTCTTTGCTGTCGCCCACCGCCCCACGTGACGGCCCGGGCCCTTGCCGGGGCTCCGCCCCGAACCCCGCTCCTCAATCGCCGGAGAGGCTGGATTGGCCCGCCCCAGGAGCGGAATGTGCGGGAAGCGTGTCGCCCAGGCTGCGCGGAGGCCCGAGATATCAAGCCCCGCCGGCGATTGAGGCGCGGGGTCTGGGGCGG
>NZ_JBSGUP010000802.1:0-3333 GCF_053607985.1 Streptomyces sp. NPDC055078 | reverse complement strand
GGCGATGGGGGTGTCCGCGTGGATGACGGCTCCGGCCGTCGCGGGCGCCGCCGGGAGTTCCTCGTCGTCGTGGACGAGACGCCAGCGGTTGGCCGTACGGTCCCACTCGATGTGCTCGTCGCCGGAGGAGTTGGAGATGTGGCCGTCTGGCTCGACATGGAACGGGATCTCGGCGTCGACGAGGGCGTTGAGTCCGTCGACGGCGCGTTCCCAGGGGCCGGCCTCGGGGAGGTTGGTCGCGGCGCGGGCGGCGGTGTTGTGGCCGCTGGTGGCGGTGAGGAGCTGCTCGCCAAGGGCGACGACCGTACGGTGCTCCTGGTCGGCCTGCTTGCGCCAGCGGTCGGCACCGCGGAGGGCGCGGGTGAGACGGCGCTGAAGAGCCCACTTCTCACGCAGATGCCGGGAGCGCTCGCGGACGACGGCGGCGTAGGCAGGGATGAGCTGCTGCTCGAATTCGCGGAGTTGGCGGATGGTGGCGTGGTGGGCGTCGATCTCGTCGCGGAGGTCCTGCTCCGACTGGCGGAGGCGGCGCTGGGTGGTGAGTCCGAACATGGTGTGCTCCAGGCGGTTGCCCGGGGGGCGGGCCCACTGGCTGGGCCCCAAGTCCGGTCGTACGGGCGGGTCAGCGGCGGATGCCGAGGAACCTGTCGAGGGCGCGGCGCACGCGCCTCGGGAGGCCGAGGTACAGGCGGACGAACAGCGGGTCGTTCATCAGCGGCTGCGGGCGACGCTGTCGAGGTACTGGGCCATGACGAGGTTGTGGCGGGCGTCGGCGATAGCGTTGTGATGCCCGTCGGCCTGCCGGGGCAGGTCAGCCGGGGTGAGGCCGAGGCGCTTGGCCTCGGTGACCAGGTCGTCGGTCTGCATGGGCAGGCCGGCGGGGAGCTGGGACATGGGGCCGTAGAGCTGGGCGTAGGCGACGTGGTCGTACGCGGCGTAGTAGGCCCAGAGGTCGGGGTTGGGGGTTGCGCGGATGAAGTCCTGGACGAGGCGGGCGATCTGGGCGCGGGGCCGGACTGTGGGGTGCGCGAGGTCGAGTCGGTCGATGCCGCGAATTCGGTGCTGGCCGTGTGGGTTCTTGACGATGGGCAGGCTGGGCCAGACGTTCGCCATGAGCCAGCCGTGACGGCGGACCGCGGCCTGGTCGAACTCCGAGCTGACGGCGTACAGCTCGCGGCCGTCCTCAGCGACCATACCGATGCTGATCAGATCAATCGTGCGGCCGTCGTCGAGGAACTCGGTGTCATAGAAGATCTTCACGGCTGCTCCTCGGTCGTGTCGAACTTGGCGAGAACGGCAGCGAACTTGTCCCGCTCGGCGATGTACTGCTCGACGTACTCGGCGTGGCCGTGAGCGGTCCAAGTGTCGATGTGATCCTGGGCCTCCCTCATGCCACGCCGACACTCCTCGGCGATGGCGGCCGGGGTGGCCCAGGTGTCGTCTGAGATCAGCGACCGACCCTCGTGGATGTGGTGCCAGACGTGTGTGTACACGGTGTGGAGACTCATGTCCGCCTGCCGGTCGTAGAAGGCAGCCTTGTAGCAGACTCCGACGCGGCGGCGGCCGAGCTGGTCAACGAGGTACGACCACATCGGATGGTCGGATGCCTCGCGCGTCCAGCCTTCGGGGAGAGTCGCGGGCGCGAAGAGCGGATCCTGCGGGTCCGGGTCACCGAAGGTGAACCCGAGCTTTTCGAAGTCGGCCCGCTGGTTGTCTCGCACGACGGGGAGCCGGTCGGAGGCAACGAGCTGTGCTTGTCCCGCGCGCTCCTGGTCGGCGATGTACTGGTCGCTGCCCCCGGGGGACAGGGAAGCGGCGAGGTAGCCGAGCGTCTCCTCAGGTTCCTGAGACTTCTGGGTGGTGTTCTCGATCACGAGGTCAGTGCTCCTCAGTCGCAGTCGTGGGTGTCGATGTAGCCGCTCGTTCCGCCGAGCCCAGAGTTCGGCTTGGCAGGCTTCGCGGGACGCGGGGGTGCCGGCCGGGGTGGTGACGGTCGGCCGATGACGGCGGCCTCCATCACGACCGGCGCGGTCTGAGACGACGGCGTCGGCGTGGCGCGCTCGTCGCACTCGGTGCTGCTCTCGCAGGCGGTGACCAGTGCCACGACCGTGACGAGGACGGCGAGCAGGGCGAGGGGTCTCATGAGGGTGCTCCGGGGTGTCTAGAACGGGGGTTCGTTGCTGAAGCCGGACGCCTGGTCGACGGCCCAGGGGTCGTCCGCCGGGGGCGCGCTGGGCCGGGTGCGCTGGGCCTGGTTCTGCTGAGGGCGTGAGGTGCTCTGCGCGGGCCGCTGACCGCCGTTCTGGCTGGCAGCGTCCTTGGAGACCTGTGCCACGGAGAACGCGAGCGACGGGCCGATAGAGCGGATCAGGAGCGCCGGGCGCTGATGCTTCTGGCCGTCCTTCTCCCAGGACTCCGTCCGCAGCTCACCCGTGACGATGACCTCCACGCCCTTGGCGAAGGTCTCGGTGATGTTCTCGGCCAGGCGCTCCCAGGCGGTGCCGCGTACGAAGAAGACGTCGCCGTCCTCCCACTCGTTCGTCTGCTTGTTCAGACGCCGAGAGTTGAACGCGAGTGAGACCGAGCACACGGCCTTACCGGACGAGGTGAAGCGCAGCTCGGGGTCGGCAGTGAGGCGGCCGACGCCGGTCATGGTGGGCAGCGACAAGGGGTTCTCCTTATGTGTGGAACCGGCGGTAACCGGTTCCGGCGGGTGGTGGTTATCGGGGGTGGATGGGTTGCTATCGGCGTGCCATGTCGGCGTCGGCCTGGATCGCGGCGTCTCGGGCGGCGAGGGGCGTGTAGGTCATCGACTGCGTCCTTTCTGGGTGGTGGCGATGTGGTGCCAGATCGCGGCGGTGACGAGGTACATGGCGGCGGCCATCAGATCGCCGCTAAAGGCGTGGGCGATGGTCGCGAGGTAGAAGAAGCAGGCGACGGCGGTGGTCATCGGCCTGCGTCCTGGTCGGTGGTGAGGATGCCGGTGCGCAGGCAGATGGCGACGGCGTGCGCACGGTCGCGGGCGTTCAAGACGCGGCTGATGCGCCGGAGGTGCGATTTGACGGTGGCTGGCTTGAGGCCGAGGGTGTCGCCGATCTGCTGGTTGGACTGGCCTTGGGCGACGAGGCCGACGACCTGGACTTCGCGCGGGGACAGTGGGCGGGGCGTGGTCATCGGCGGTTCCTGTGGTTGCGGTGGTCGTCGAGTCGGGTGACGCCGACGAGGGGGAGTTGCTCCTGGCGGGCGGGGCAGGTGGCGACGTGCGGGGTGTGGAGGCGCTCACAGCCGGTGAGCGGCAGCTCCGGGGTGGGGCGGCGGGAGCGCCAGGCGCCG
>NZ_JBSGUP010000801.1:0-3338 GCF_053607985.1 Streptomyces sp. NPDC055078 | reverse complement strand
ACCATGTCGTCGCCGTCATCGGCGACGGGGCGCTGACCGGCGGGATGGCCTGGGAGGCGCTGAACAACATCGCCGCCGCCAAGGACCGCCCGCTGGTGATCGTCGTCAACGACAACGAGCGCTCGTACGCGCCGACGATCGGCGGCCTCGCCAATCACCTCGCCACTCTCCGTACCACCGACGGCTACGAGCGCTTCCTCGCCCGCGGCAAGGACATCCTCGGCCGCACCCCTGTCGTCGGCAAGCCGCTGTACGAGACCCTCCACGGCGCCAAGAAGGGCCTTAAGGACTTCATCGCCCCGCAGGGCATGTTCGAGGACCTCGGCCTCAAGTACGTCGGGCCCATCGACGGCCATGACATCGAGGCCCTGGAGTCGGCGCTCGCCCGCGCCAAGCGGTTCGGCGGACCGGTGATCGTCCACTGTCTCACCGAGAAGGGGCGCGGCTATCAGCCCGCCCTCCAGGACGAGGCCGACCGCTTCCACGCCGTCGGCAAGATCCACCCCGACACGGGGCTGCCGATCGCCGGCTCGGGCCTCGACTGGACCTCGGTCTTCGGCGAGGAGATGGTCAAGCTCGGCCGGGAGCGCGAGGACATCGTCGCCATCACGGCCGCGATGCTCCAGCCGGTCGGCCTCGACCGGTTCGCCAAGGAGTTCCCCGACCGGGTCTACGACGTGGGCATCGCCGAGCAGCACGGAGCGGTGTCCGCCGCCGGTCTCGCCACCGGGGGAGTGCACCCCGTCTTCGCGGTGTACGCGACGTTCCTCAACCGTGCCTTCGACCAGGTGCTGCTGGATGTCGCCCTGCACAAGTGCGGAGTGACGTTCGTCCTGGACCGCGCGGGCATCACCGGCACCGACGGCCCCTCGCACAACGGCATGTGGGACATGTCCATCCTCCAGGTCGTCCCCGGCCTGCGGCTCGCCGCCCCGCGCGACGCCGACCAGGTCCGCGCCCAGCTGCGCGAGGCCGTCGCCGTCGACGACGCGCCGACCGTGGTGCGGTTCTCCAAGGGCGCGGTCGGACCGGCGGTCAAGGCCGTGGGCCGGATCGGCGGAATGGACGTCCTGCGCCACCCCGGTGCCGACCGGCCCGATGTGCTCCTCGTCTCGGTCGGCGCGCTCGCCCCGATGTGCCTGGAGATCGCCGACCTGCTCGACAAGCAGGGCATCTCCACCACCGTCGTGGACCCGCGCTGGGTCAAGCCGGTGGACGAGGCCCTTCCCCCGCTCGCCGAGCGGCACCGGGTCGTCGTCACCGTCGAGGACAACATCCGGGTCGGCGGGGTCGGCTCCGCCGTCTCGCAGGCCCTGCGCGACGCGGGCGTCGACATCCCGCTGCGCGACTTCGGCATCCCGCCGCGCTTCCTCGACCACGCCTCCCGCAAGGAGGTCCTCGCCGAGATCGGGCTCACCGCACCCGATATCGCCCGGCAGGTCACCGGCCTGGTCGCGAAGTTGGACGGCAGGTTCGCCGGTGCGGCCGACCAGGCCGTGGAACCGGCCCGCGACTGACGGCGGACGCCGTCCATTCGGAGCAAGCCGGCGCGCTCCACGTGTGAGAACGGCCGGGAGGGTCACCCTGGATGGGTGGTCCTTCCGGCCCATTCGCGTGAATTCCACCGTTCGGCCGTGCCTGGACCGCCGCCCGTCCCGATCATGTCGGGGACGACAAGCGTGGAGGTGCACGGTGAGCACACACACAGACCCCGCAGGCCGAGCGGGTGTCTTCCGTACCAAGAGTGTCGAGCAGTCCATCAGCGACACCGAGGAGCCGGAGCACGCGCTCAAGAGATCCCTCTCTGCGCTGGATCTCACCGTCTTCGGCGTCGGTGTCATCATCGGCACCGGAATCTTCGTCCTCACCGGCGCGGTGGCCAAGGAGAACGCCGGCCCGGCCACCGCGATCGCCTTCGCCGTCGCCGGGGTCGTCTGCGGCCTCGCGGCCCTGTGCTACGCGGAGTTCGCGTCCACCGTCCCCGTCGCGGGCTCCGCGTACACCTTCTCCTACGCCTCCCTCGGCGAACTGCCCGCCTGGATCATCGGCTGGGACCTGGTCCTCGAATTCGCCCTCGGTACGGCGGTGGTCGCCGTCGGCTGGTCCGGCTATGTCCGCTCCCTGATGGACAACGTCGGCTGGCATCTGCCCGCATCCCTCTCCGGCACGAACCACGACTACGGATTCGCCTTCGACCTGCTGGCGTTCCTGCTGGTCCTGGTGCTCACCGCGATCCTCGTCCTCGGGATGAAGCTCTCCGCCCGGGTCACCTCGGTCGTCGTCGCCATCAAGGTGGGCGTCGTCCTGCTGGTCATCGTGGCCGGCGCGTTCTTCGTCAAGGCGGCCAACTACAGCCCCTTCATCCCCCCGGCGGTGAAGTCGGAGGGCGGCGACGGCATCAAGGAACCCCTCATCCAGCTGATGTTCGGCTACGCGCCCACCAACTTCGGCGTCATGGGCATCTTCACCGCCGCCTCCGTCGTCTTCTTCGCCTTCATCGGCTTCGACGTCGTCGCCACGGCCGCCGAGGAGACCGCGCTCCCGCAGCGGGACATGCCCCGTGGCATCCTCGGCTCCCTGTTCATCTGCACCGTGCTGTACGTCGCCGTCTCGATCGTCGTCACCGGTATGCAGCACTACACCCAACTGTCCATCGACGCCCCGCTCGCCGACGCCTTCAAGGCCACCGGGCATCCCTGGTACGCGGGAGTCATCAGCTTCGGCGCGGCCGTCGGCCTCACCACCGTCTGTATGATCCTGCTGCTCGGGCAGACCCGGGTGTTCTTCGCGATGAGCCGGGACGGGCTGCTGCCCCGGTTCTTCTCCCGGGTGCACCCGCGATTCGCCACCCCGTACCGGGCGACCGTGCTCCTCGGCGTGATCATCGCGGTCATCGCGGGCTTCACCAGCATCGAGGAACTGGCGACCCTGGTGAACATCGGCACCCTCTTCGCCTTCGTCGTCGTGGCGATCGGCGTCGTCATCCTGCGCCGCACCCGCCCGGATCTGCCCCGCTCCTTCCGCACTCCGCTGGTGCCGTGGCTGCCGATCCTGTCGGTGGCGGCGTCCCTGTGGCTGATGCTGAACCTGCCGGCGGAGACGTGGTTGCGGTTCGGGATCTGGATGGTGATCGGGGTGATCGTGTACTTCGTGTACGGCCGCCGCCACAGCAGGCTGGAGCCGGGCGCGGCAGCGTCCCGCGCGGAGTCGCCCCGCTGACCCCTCATTTGACTCCTCCCGGGCGCGCAACTCCAGCCGTCCGGCGTTTGAAAGGCAGCCGACGAGGCTGGGATTGCGGGGGCCGGCGCGCACACCCAGCCCGTCCGGCGTTCGAGGAC
>NZ_JBSGUP010000800.1:0-3343 GCF_053607985.1 Streptomyces sp. NPDC055078 | reverse complement strand
CGCCGGGGCCGCCCGCGCGGCGGGCGCGACCGTGGCGCTCGGCGTCTCCGCCACCGGCGGGCCGGTGACCGGGCACGCAGACGGGCACGCCCGCACCGTGCTGGTGGCCGTTCCCGAGGACATCGAGGCATTGCGGAAGAGCGACCCCGACCGCGCCGCGCGATGGCGGACGGCGGTACGGGAGGTGCTCGGCGGGCTGCTCGCCGGGGGCGCGCGGGTCCGGGGCTTCGACCGTACGGGCTGGTACGTCGTGGACCGGGGGAGCCCGGCGGCACCACCGCGGACGACGGCACCACGGTAGGCACGGCACCACACACGGGGCACCACGGCACCACGGCACCACGCACCCGGCACACCGAGGCGAATCGCCCGCGCGGGACAGCGTGCAGGTCACCGGCGGCCGAACGCCGCACCGCCGAGGTGCCCTCGTGCCCCCGTTCACCGACGGGCCCGGGGGTGGTGCGCTGCCGAGCGGCACCGTACGGCCGGGGCGGTGGCTGGAGACGGTGGTGCCGGACGCGGTCACGACCACGGCGACACGGGTGCCCGTTCCCGCCTCCGGAGGCCCCCGGAACGCGCCGGAACGCGCCGGAACGCGCCGAAAGGACCGGGGGCCGCACCGAGCACCTCGCGGCTGTCCGGCCGTACGAACGAGATGGCATCATTTCGTCATGCGCGACCAACGACGACGCGGGTACACCGCGCTAGCTTCGGCCTTGTGCTCATCCCTGTGACCGGACTTCCGCGAGCGAGCCTGGGACGTGTCCTGGAGGAACTCGGTACCACTCTGCTCGACGTGGTCTGCGGCGACGTCGAACGCGCCGGCGATATCGGCGGCGTCGTCATCCACGACCCGCTGGACGAGCCGGAACTCCCGGAGAACGCCCTGGTGATGGGTGTCGGCCTGCACGACCCCGCCGACATCGCGCAGGTCGTCTCCCGCCTCGGCCGGCTCGGCGCCGCCGCCCTGGTGGTGCGCGCGCCCGTCGCCCCCGACGAACGCCTCCTCGCCTCGGCCCGCGCGTCGGGCGTGGCGGTCCTCTCCTTCGCCCGAGGCGCGTCCTGGACGCACCTGGCGGGGATGCTCCGGACGCTGACCGCCGACAACAGCGGCCGGTACGACACGGACGCCTCCACGCCCGGCCGGTTCGGGTCCGGCGACCTCTTCGCGGTCGCCAACGCCATCGCCGCACTGCTCGACGCCCCCGTCACCATCGAGGACCGCAACTCGCGCCTGCTGGCCTTCTCCAGCCGGCAGGAGGAGGTGGACCAGTCGCGGGTCCAGACGATCCTGGGCCGGCAGGTCCCCGAGCACTACACCCGCATCCTGGAGGAACGCGGAGTGTTCCAGGCGATCTACCGCAGCGACCGGCCCGTGTTCGTGGCCTCCCTGCCCGAGTCGGGCGACACGCCGCAGCCGCCCGAACTGCCCCGCGCGGCGATCGCGGTACGCGCCGGGGACGAGATCCTCGGCACGGTCTGGGTGGTTGTCCCCGAGCCCCTCAGCGAGGAACGCGGTGAGGCCCTCTACGAGGCGTCCAAGCTCGTCGCGATGCACATGGTGTGGCAGCGCGCCGACGCCGACCTGGAACGGCGACTGCGGGCCGAACAGCTGGCCACCGCCCTGGAAAGCGGCCCGGGATCACCCGAAGCGATCCGCCGTCTGGGTCTGAAGGACGAACCCGCGGTCGTCCTCGCGCTCACCGTCGTCGACGCGGCGACCGGACACCGCCCGCCCGCCCGGCTCGCCACCGAACGCAAACGGCTCACCGACGCGTTCGCCATGCACCTGTCCGCCGTGCACCCGCGCGCCACCGCGGCGCTGATCGGCGACATCGCGTACGGCATCCTGCCCCTCCTCCCGCAGAACCGGCAGGGCGGCGAGGAACGCGCGGCCGGGATCGCCGCCGAGTTCCTGGACCGCGTCGGCTCCCGCCTCCGCCCGCTGATCGGCGTGGGGCAGTTGGCCGAGGACAGTTCGGGTCTGGCCCGGTCCCGTTCCGGAGCCGACCGCGCGCTGCGTGTCCTGCGGTCCTCGGCCACCGGGCAGCAGGTGGCCTGCCTGGACGACGTCCACGTCGAGGCCCTGCTGCTCGAACTCGCCGACCGCGTCCCGGGCGGGGACATCCCCAGCGGCGCCGTCGCGCGCGTCGTCGCCTACGACGAGGTGCACCAGACCAGCCTGGTCGAGACGCTGCGGAGCTGGCTCGACGCCTTCGGCGACGTCACCGTGGCGTCCGCCGCGATGTTCGTGCACCCCAACACGTTCCGCTACCGGCTGCGGCGCGCGGCCGAGGTCGGCCGGATCGACCTCAACGACCCGAAGGCGCGTCTGTCGGCCATGCTGCAGCTGCGCCTGATGTCCCTCAGGTCCGACCCGGACGGCTGAGCGGACCGGGCCGCCGCCAGCCCCTCATACCAGCGGGCTTCGTCGCCCGCTCAGCCGTCCAGACCGAGTGTCCTGATCAGAAAGGCCAGCCATTCGGAGTCCTGCCGGACCGCGACCTCGTGCGAGGTCGCCGCGCCGTGACCGGCGTTGTCGAAGACGTGCAGCAGGATCGGCGCCGTCCCCGTCTGCGCCGCCTGCAGCCGGGCGGCGAACTTGCGCGCATGCCACGGAGGGCACCGCGGATCGGTCGCCCCGGCCTGGAGGTAGACCGCCGGGAAGTCGCCGGGCCGGACCAGCTGGTACGGCGACAGCCCGAGGAGCCGCCGGACCTGCGCCGGATCGTCCGGATCCGCCCACGCCTTGCGGATGACGAAGTCCAGATAGGGATCGCGGGTTCCTCCGACGAGGTCCAGCAGCGGTGCCCTCGGCAGTACGGCACACCACAGTTCGGGCCGTGTGGTGAGCGCGACCCCGCACATGAGACCGCCGTCGGACCCGCCGGTCAGCGCGAGCCGGCCGGCGTCGGCGAGTCCGGTGGCGACCAGCTGCTCGGCGACCGCGACGAGGTCGGTGTCGCGCACATGCTTGCGTTCCCGGTGCGCGGCCAGATACCAGTCCCGGCCGAACTCGCCGCCCCCGCGCAGATACGCCTGGACGAGGACACCGCCCGCCGCGACGAAGGCGGCCAGGTCGCTCCGGTACTGCGGCAGCAGGGGCACGTTCGCCGCGCCGTACGCGGAGATCAGCACCGGCGCAGGCCGCGCCGGGTCGCCGCCCGCCGGCCGCACCACGTGGTACGGGACCGCCACACCGTCGGCCGCGACGGCCCGCCCCGCCGTCACCTCGGCGTCGAGGGTGACCGCCGGGGCCGACAGCGTCTCGGTCCCCGCCTCCCCGGGCCGGTGCCGGTAGACGCCCCAGGAACTGGTCAGGGTGGAGAAGGCGAAGACGAAG
>NZ_JBSGUP010000799.1:0-3361 GCF_053607985.1 Streptomyces sp. NPDC055078 | reverse complement strand
GGGCGGGGCTGGGGCCACCAGAACCGAGACCACCCGCGCCGGTTCCGCCGGCCCCGAGCCCACCGGGGCCGGGGCCGCCGTCGCAGCCGAGCCCACCGGGTCCGGAACCGGGGCTACCGGAACCGTTGCGGCCGGGTCCGCTGGGTCGGGGTCCGCGATCGCTTGCGTACACGCTCGTCCTCCTCGCGACAGTGATTCGTACACGTCAATCTGCGCCGGGAGGGGGAACACGCCCATGGACAAAGCGGGGGCAGGTCTTGGACTGAGCAGACAGGACACATCCGTGCACCGCCCCCGCCCGTCACGGGAGTTACAGGGTTGCCGCCGCCGACCTGATGGCCGACGCGAAGGTGGAGACCTCGGTGTAGACACCCGGGGAGCCGGGCCTGGCGCAGCCCGCGCCCCAGCTCACTATGCCGATCTGTATCCAGGCGCCCGCGTCGTCCCGGCGGAACATGGGACCGCCGGAGTCACCCTGGCAGGTGTCGACCCCGCCCTCAGGGAGGCCCGCGCACAGTTCCTCGTCGGGGACGAGCCCCGGGTACGGCTCCTGGCAGGTCGCGTCGTCGACGAACGGCACCTCCGCCTTGAGCAGATAGCGCTGCTGCGAGCCGCCCTCGCGGGCCGCGCCCCAGCCCGCGATCGTGAACGTGCCGCTGTTGTAGGCGGCCGTATCGGCGATCGCCAGGGTGGGCAGACCGATCGGCCGGGCGAGCTTGATCAGCGCCCAGTCCTTGCCGGTGCCGTTGTAGCCGGGGGCCCGGAGGACCTTGGTCGACCTGACCTTGATCGCGCCCGCGCCCTGGAGGTCCACGACCCCGGCGGTGGCGGTGATGGAGGTGTTGTTGCCCGAGCCGTTCACACAGTGCGCGGCGGTGAGGACGACCTGCTGGGTGAGCAGCGAGCCGCCGCAGCCCATGGAGAGCCGGACCATGAACGGGAACTCGCCCTGTGCCGCGCGGGTGCCGCCGACGACGGGCGGCGGGGCGGCGAAGGCGGCGGTGGGCTGGAGGCTGACGGCGGCGAGGAGGACGGCGCTCGCGGCGGCACATCTCTTGAGTGCACGCAGGATATTCAACGGGATACCTTTCGTGGGGGGTTGAGAAACCACGGCCGGATCGGGCCCGGACAGCAGAAACTGCGGACTTTCCGTACTGCTGTCATGTGCCCGACAAGACGTGACCCGGATTATGGGCAGTCCTCCGGGCGCCTCACAAGGAGCGGCTTTCGGCCATGTCGGCTCCGCAGGTTCGCCGGCCGTTCCCCGTAGAGTTGAGCCGGGCCGACCGTCGCGCAGGGGGTACGGGTTTTGGTGGCGAAGAGCAATGAGGTCGTGCACGGTTTTCCGCATCTCGACACCGTGCGCTCCGCGATCACCGCGCTGTACCGGAGGCTGTCGCCCGAGGGCGTGCGCTCCTACGCGCCGAGCCTGCTCCCCGCCGACGCGGCCTTCTCCGACCAGGACGATCTTCATCTGGGCGCGCAGCGGGTCGCCCGCGCCCTGGTGCACCATCTGCGGCTGCCTGAGGCCCGGATGATCGTGAGCTTCCGCGAGATGCACCATGCGGCGAGCGTCGAGCTGACGGCGGGACCCGAGTACTTCATCGAGCTGAACGACCGCTTCCGTACCCATCGGCGGGACATCGGCGCGGCCCTCGCGCACGAGATCACCCATGTGCTGCTGCACCGGCTGGATCTCACCTTTCCCGGCACCCGCGACAACGAGATCCTCACCGACACCGCGACCACCTATCTCGGCGCGGGGTGGCTGCTGCTCGACGCGTTCCGCGAGGACCAGGTCTCCAGCCAGAAGCTGGGCTATCTCACCCCCGAGGAGTTCGGCTATGTCCTCGCCAAGCGGGCCATCGAGTTCGACGAGGACCCCGCGCTCTGGTTCACCAGCCCGCAGGCGTACACCGCGTACACCAAGGGACGCGCCCAGGCCCAGCGCGACGCCCGGCAGCCGCCGCTGACCACGGCCGGGTGGGCGGGCCGCCAGCGCTACGCCAAGAACCGGCGCCACGCTCTGGACCACCCGGACCGGGAGCCGCGCGACCCCCAGGTGCCGTACGCCTTCGAGACCGGACCGGACGGGCCCCGGGTGTCCTTCCGCTGCCCCACCTGCCATCAGCGCATCCGGCTTCTCGTACGGGGACGGGTGCGGGCCCGGTGCGGGCTGTGCCGGACGATTCTCGAATGCGACACCTGAGCGATGTTCGTAACCTCGACGCATGGACGAAGACTCGGGTGCGTGGGGTACGGAGGCGCTGTTCGCCGCCGTGTACGGCGGTGACGAGGACGCCGTCGTACGGCTGTTGCGGGCCGGGGTGGCCGCGGACAGCACCGACGAGGACGGGCAGACACCGCTCTACCTCGCGTCCGTGAGCAACGAGATCGGCATCGTACGGCTGCTGCTGGCGGCGGGCGCGGAGCCGGAGCGCAGCGGTGGCAGGGACACGGAGGATCTGCCGCTGTGCGGTGCCGCCGTCGGCGGTCATACGGAGGTGGTACGGGCCCTCCTCGCCGCGGGCGCGCGGCCGGACACCCCCGAGGAGTTCGGCCTCACCGCGATGACCTGGGCGGTCGGACAGGGGTACGCGGACACCGTCCGGGCCCTCCTGGAGCACGGGGCCGACCCCGATCTGCCCAGCCCGCACGGCGATCCGCCGCTGGTGGGCGCGGCGCGGCGGGGGTCGCCCGCGACCGTACGGACCCTGCTCGGCCACGGCGCGACCGCGAAGGAGGCCGCGCTCGCGGAGGCCCGTTCCTGGCTCGGCCGCGACCTGGCCGAGGAGTTGCGGTCCGGGCTGCTGGAGCAGTACGGGCCCGGGAGCGAGACCGTCACCCAGCGGATCGAGGAGGACGGCGGGGTGACCGTCGTGGTGGAGGTGCTGCGGGACGGTGTCCCGCGCGGCGGCAACGAGCGGGGGACCGGGCACGCGGCGATCGCCACCCTGCTGGAGGGCGAGCTGGGCATCCAGACGCCGTACGCGGAACTCGCCGGGCGGGCGCTGGCCTGCGGCGACCGGCGGCATGACAACTGGACCGAGCAGGTACGGGCGCTGTGGCGGCGCGGGGACGAGGAGACGTTTCAGGCCGCGTCCGCGTGGTGTGCGAGCGGGGAGGTGGCGCGGCGGGCGTTCGCGGCGGATGTCCTGGGGCGGCTGCCGTTCGGGGCCCGCGCCCTGCCCCTGCTCATCGGGCTGTCCCAGGACGCCCGGGAGCCCGAGCTGATCCGCGCGGTGGTGTCGGCGCTGGGCGCCCTGGTGGCGGGGCGGTCGCCGGGGCGGAGTGGTCCGGGTGGGGTGGCGGAGCCGCCGGTCCTGCCGGAGGTGCCGGTTCTGCCGGAGGTGCTGTCGGA
>NZ_JBSGUP010000798.1:0-3367 GCF_053607985.1 Streptomyces sp. NPDC055078 | reverse complement strand
CCACCACACCGGTGGTCCGGCCCCTGCCGACCGGCCCAGGAGACAGCCATGCCCGCATCGCCTGCCGTCGTTCCCGCCCCGGCCCCACGATCCACCTCCGCCCCCGCCCCCACGCCCCGGCCCGCGCCCGCCGGGGAGGCTGAACCGTCCCGCTATGTCCTGTGCCTCGCCCGTGACCAGGACGATGTGCGCGCCGCGCAGCGGCTGCGCCACCAGGTGTTCGCCGGGGAGTTCGGAGCCCTGCTGGACGGCCCCGAACCGGGCCTGGACACCGATGCCTTCGACGCCTACTGCGACCATCTGCTGGTCCGCGAGGCCGGGACCGGCGAGGTCGTCGGCACCTACCGGGTGCTGCCGCCGGAGCGCGCCCGGATAGCCGGGCGGCTGTACACCGAAACCGAATTCGATCTCACCCGGTTCGCCGCCATCCGCGACGACCTGGTCGAGGTCGGGCGCTCCTGTGTCCACCCCCGGCACCGCAACGGCGCCGTCATCTCCCTCATCTGGGCCGGCCTCGCCCGCTATCTGACCCGCACCGGCCACACCTGGCTGACCGGCTGCTGCTCGATCCCGCTCAGCGACGGCGGCGGCCTCGCGGCGGCCACCTGGCGGACGGTCAGGGCCCGGAACCTCGCCCCCGAGGAATTCTGGGTCACCCCCCACCGGCTCTGGAACGCCGAAGCCGTCCCCCTCCCCGCCGGGCGGACCGAACTGCCCGCCCTGCTCCGGGGCTATCTGCGGCTCGGCGCCTGGGTCTGCGGGGCCCCGGCCCACGACCCCGGCTTCCAGGCCGCGGACCTGTGTGTGCTGCTCTCCCTGCGCCGCACCGACCCCCGCTATCTGCGCCACTTCCTCTCCCTGACACCTGCCCGGTGAACCACGGCCCGGCAAGTGCCTGGCTGCCCCGCGCTCCCTGCACCCCCACCGGGTGCGCGAGCCACCCCGGCCCGGCGGCGGGACGTCTCACCGCCGCCGCCCGGCTGTGCGCGGCGGCTGTCACCGTCCTCGCCGGTCTCGCCCTCGCGCCCCTGGCGGCTCTCCTCGGCCCCCGGGCGCGGAACCGGGCGGCCCGGTGCTGGAGCCGAACGGTCCTGCGCGCCTTCGGCGTCCGCACCCGTGTCGTCGGCACCCCGTACGCGGCCGGGGCCGCCCTCGTCGTCGCCAACCACATCTCCTGGCTGGACATCCCGCTGACCGCCGTCGCGCTGCCCGGCCGGATGCTCGCGAAGGCCGAGGTACGGAGCTGGCCGGTGCTCGGCCCGCTCGCGGCCCGCGGCGGCACCCTCTTCGTGGAGCGCGACCGGCTCCGGACCCTGCCCGGCACCGTCCGGGCGACCGCGTCCGCACTCCGGTCGGGCTCCCGGGTCATCGCCTTCCCCGAGGGCTCCACCTGGTGCGGGCGCGACCAGGGCCGGTTCCGGCCCGCCGTCTTCCAGGCCGCGCTGGACGCGGGCGCGGACGTCCAGCCCGTACGCATCACCTATCTGCCCACCGGTACGGCCGCCTTCGTCGGGGACGACTCACTGCCCGCGTCCCTGTGGCGGATCGCGGCGGCGCGGGAACTCACCGCCGAGATCCGGCTGCTGGCCCCGATCCCGGCGGGCCGCTTCCCCGACCGCCGCTCACTGGCCCGCGCCGCCCAGCGGGCCGTGACCCCCGAACGCGGCCGGTGGCCGTCCGACGGCGGCGGTGTTCACCCGGACGCCCCAGATGCCCCGGGCACTCCAGATGCCCCGGGCACCCCGGACGCCGTCGCCAGGGACAGCGCGAATCTGCCGCCGGCGTCCGTCCACCACTCGGACAGTTCCATCCCGGCGTCGGCCAGTTCCGCGCGTACGCCCTCCTGACGGAACTTCGCCGACACCTCCGTGCGCAGCTCCTCGCCCTTGTCGAACGAGACCAGCAGACCCAGCTCCGGGATCTTCACGCTCAGCGCGGAGCGCGCCCGCAGCCGCATCTCGATCCACTCCCGCTCCCGGTCCCAGAGCGCCACATGGTCGAAGTCGTCGGGGTCGACATCGGCGCCCAGCTCCCGGGCGAGCACCCGGAGCACATTCTTGTTGAACGCGGCCGTCACCCCCGCCGCGTCGTCGTACGCCCGGACCAGCACATCCTCGTCCTTCACCAGATCCGTCCCCAGCAGCAGCCCGTCGCCCGGGCCGAGCAGCGTACGCACCGAGCGCAGGAACCCGGCCCGCTCGGCGGGCAGCAGATTGCCGATCGTGCCACCGAGGAACGCGACCAGCCGAGGGCCCGGTGTACCGGGCAGAGCGAGCCCCCGGGTGAAGTCGGCGATCAGCGCGTGGACATGCAGCTCCGGACGCTCCCGGAGCAGGGCGTCCGACGCGCCCTTCAGGGCGCTCTCACTCACATCCACCGGTACATAGCTGTGCAGACCGGGCAGCGCGTCCAGCAGATGACGGGTCTTCTCCGACGAGCCGGAACCCAGCTCCACCAGGGTCCGCGCCCCGGTGGCGGCGGCGATGTCGGGCGCGCGGGCGATCAGGATCTCCCGCTCGGCACGCGTGGGGTAGTACTCGGGCAGCCGGGTGATCTCCTCGAACAGCTCGCTGCCACGGGCGTCGTAGAACCACTTCGGCGGCAGTTCCTTGGGCGTACGGGTCAGTCCGTGCAGGACATCGGCGCGCAGAGCGGCGTCCGTGGCGTCCTCGGGCAGGGTGCGGGTCAGCAGAAACGGGCTCACAGAGGAGGCTCCTTGAGCGGGGACAGGTCAATGCCGGCGCGGGTGGCGACCAACAGCGTGCGGTCGGGCACCTCGCGCCAGCGCGGATCGTCGTCGTACGGCTCGGAGGCCACGACGACCCGCTGTGGAGAACCGGCGGCCCGGTGTGGAGAACCGGCGATCCGTTGGTGCGAACCTGCGGTCCGTGGATGCGAACCTGCGGTCCGGCGGCCGGTCCGATCCCCGTGGTCACCCGGTTCCACCAGGTACCACAGGGAGTCGCCCCAGGCGGTGGCCGCGATCGTCCCGCCGTCGGTCAGCAGCAGGTTGAGCCGGGAGTCCGGCGCGGCGCCTGCCACCTCCCGCACCGTGTCGGCGAGCGCCTGGCCCACCTCGTCGCCGTCGCGGAGCCGGTGCAGCACCAGCGCCCAGAGCAGCGCCGTGTCACAGCGCGCCTCCAGCGACAGCAGCTCGGCCGCGGGCAGCGACCGCGCGAGCGCCGCCAGCGATCCGGGCCAGCCGGACACCGCGCCGTTGTGGCTGAACAGCCAGGGGCCGGAGGCGAAGGGAGCCGCCGCCGCCTCGCCGTCCGCGCCCGCCTCGGTGGCGTCCCGGACGGCGGCGAGCAGCGCCCCGCTCCGGACCACCCGGGCCAGATCGGCGAAGGAGAGATCGGCCCAGATG
>NZ_JBSGUP010000797.1:0-3378 GCF_053607985.1 Streptomyces sp. NPDC055078 | reverse complement strand
GGGCTGAAGTGGGCGGTGCGGGTTCCCTCGCGCCGGGGGCCGCCGCCGGGGTGGTCTCCCACACCGGCACCGGCACCGGCGACCGTCTCGGGACCGGGGCGCGGGTGCTGATCACCGCCTGGGGCGTGCCCCGGCTGGACGCCGAACTGCTGGCGGCGGCCCCGCTGCTGGGGCTCGTCGCCCACACCGGCGGCGCGGTCAGCCCGTATGTCGGCCCGGAGGTCTTCGAACGGGGTGTCCAGGTCACCCAGGCCGGTGCGGCCATGGGCCCCCCGGTCGCCGAGGTCGCCCTCACCTTCACCCTGAGCCTGCTGCACCGGATCCACCGGTTCGACCACGCGCTGCGCACGGGCGCCGACTGGGCGGCGGCGAGCGATATGCCGCCGCGCCATGAGATCAGGGGCTGTCCGATCGGTGTCATCGGGGCCTCCCGCACCGGCCGGGCGTATATCGCGCTCGTCCGGGCGCTCGGCGCCGATGTCACCGTCCACGACCCGTTTCTGAGCGAGGACGAGGCGGGGCGCCTCGGTGTGCGCGTCGCACCGCTGGACGAACTGCTGCGGACGAGCCGGATCGTGGCCGTGCACGCCCCGGCGCTGCCCGAGACCCGGCACCTGGTGGGCGCCCGCGAACTGGCCCTGCTGCCGGACGGCGCCGGGCTGGTCAACACCGCCCGCTCCTGGCTGGTGGACGAACCGGCGCTCATCGCCGAGCTGCGCACCGGCCGGATCGACGCGGCGCTCGACGTCTTCGACAGCGAACCGCTGCCCGTCGGCCACCCCCTGCGGGGGCTGGGCAATGTGCTGCTCACCCCGCACCAGGCGGCGGCTTCGGTGGAGGCGCGGCTGGCGCTCGGCGAGAGCACCGTCGCCGAGGTCGAGCGCTTCCTCGACGGCCGCCCCCTGCTGCACATGGTGGGCCCGGAAGCCCTGTCCCGCGTCGAGTAGCGCGGACCGGGTCCGCTACGCGCGGTCGGGGCCGCCGGGTCCCGTGCGCCCGGCCCGGCGGACCGGTTCGGCCCGGCCCGGCCCGGCGGGCCTCCCACACATTCATCCGATCCCGAGTGAAACGAATGGAACATCATGCGACTGATGCGCGTCGGCACGGCCGGCAGCGAGCGGCCCGTCCTGAGCGCCGAGGACGGCCGTCATCTCGACCTCTCGGCGGTGACCGGCGATCTGACTCCCGAGTTCTTCGCCAGGGGCGGACTGGAGCGGGTGGCGGCGGCAGCGGCCGACGGCTCACTGCCCCAGATCGACATCACCGGGCTGCGGATCGCGCCACCGGTCGCCCGCCCGGGGGCGATTCTGTGCATCGGCCAGAACTACGCGGCGCACGCGGCCGAGTCCGGGGCGAGCGCGCCCACCGAGCCGATCCTCTTCTACAAAGGCCCCGGCTCGCTGGCCGGGCCCGAGGACGATGTGCTGATCCCCCGGGGCTCGGAGCAGACCGACTGGGAGGTCGAGCTGGGTGTGGTGATCGGACGCCGGGCCCGCTATCTGACGGTGGACGACGACCCGTTGGCGTATGTCGCCGGGTATGTCCTCAGCAACGATGTCTCCGAGCGGGCCGTGCAGCTCGGGGCGCCGGGCGGCCAGTGGTCCAAGGGCAAGAGCGCCGAGACATTCAATCCGCTCGGCCCCTGGCTGGTCACCGCCGACGAGATCCCCGACCCCCAGAAGCTGCGGCTGCGCTCCTGGGTGAACGGCGAGCCGCGCCAGGACTCCACCAGCGCTGACATGATCTTCTCGGTCGCGGAGATCATCCGCCATCTTTCGCAGTACCTCGTCCTGGAGCCCGGGGACATCGTCAACACCGGGACCCCTGAGGGGGTCGCCCTGTCGGGCCGGTTCCCCTATCTCCGGGCGGGCGATGTCATGGAGCTGGAGATCGACGGCCTGGGCCGGCACCGCAATCTGCTCGCCCGCGCGTGACGCCTCCGGCGGGGGGCGCGGTTTGGTGTGCTGACCGGCCCGGTGTGCGCTCCTTCGTACGGCCCGGTACGCGCTCCGTACACGGTGGCGTGTCTCGTCTGTACGGTGCGGTGTCCGGGCCGTACATACGGTGCGGTGTCCCGTCCGTACGGCCCGGTTTTCCGTCCGTACAGCCCGGATATCCCATCCGCACCTTTCGGATACGCGGTCCGGCCGCGTGGTTCTCGCGGGCGGTGCGGTTCTCGGGTCACGGCAGCGCGGGTTCCGGTCCCGGCAGGCGCGGGGCGGCCGGCCTTACGGGGGCCCGCCCGCGCTGGCGTGTGGGCTCAGCCTCCGTACGGCAGGGGCGGAAGCCCCCGGACGCCCGGCTCCACGGTGAACACCGCGCCCGCCGCCGGGTCGTCGTCCGGGGCGAGATCCTGGCGGGAGGTGGTGATGAACAGCCGGCCGTACCCCTCGCCGCCGAACGCGCAGGCGGTGACCTGGCGGGCGTTCACCTCGACGACCTCGTCCAGGGTGCCGTCGGGGGTGTAGCGGCGGACGGCCGAGCCGCCCCACAGCGCGACCCATACGCCCCCTTCGGCATCCAGGGTGATGCCGTCGGGGGCTCCGTCGCGCGCGTCGACGGCGACCCAGGGCTCGGGGGTGCCGAACCGGCCGGTCGCCGGGTCGACGGCGACCTTGGCGACGGTCCCGGTGGCGGTGTCCACGTAGTAGGCGAAGGCGCCGTCGGCGGACCAGGCCAGCCCGTTGGAGATGGTCGCGCCGGTGTGGACGACGGAGGTCTCGCCGCCGGGGGTCAGCCGGTGGACCCGGCCGGCTCCGGGGCGGGCGTCGTAGGCCATCGAACCGCAGTAGAAGTTGCCCGCCGGATCGCAGCCGCCGTCGTTCATCCGGACCGTGGGGTCGCTCCACAGCTCGCGCCCGGGGCTGATCGTGCCATCGGCCGCGACCAGGGCGAAGCCCCGTTCGACGGCGACCACGACACCGCCCGACCGGCGTGGCCGCCAGGCCGCCAGGACATCACCGATGTGCTGCCGTACGGGGGCGCCGCCCGCGTCGAAGGTCAGCAGATCGCCGGCGAGCTGATCGACCACGGAGAGCCGGCCGGTCGCCGGGTTCCAGCAGGGTCCCTCGCCATGGTGGGTGATCACCCCGGTCCAGTCCTCGGCGCGCACGCCCACCCCTCTCGTACTTCCCGTACCGCCACTCGGTGACCTCGTCGGAACACCCGGCGCGCTCGGTTGATCATATCGGGCCAAGACCTGCCATAGGGCATCCGGGCGTGCGAGGGCTGTGGTCAGTGTTGTTGGTGGTGGGTGGCGTTGAGGTCGTGGAGGAGTTGGGCTTGTCCGGCGAGGAGGTTGGAGAGGATGCCGCGTGCGACGCGGAGGAGTTCGGCGACTTCGGGGCTGGCGAGGGCGTAGTGGACGGTGGAGCCTTC
>NZ_JBSGUP010000796.1:0-3378 GCF_053607985.1 Streptomyces sp. NPDC055078 | reverse complement strand
GGACGCCCAGCGGGCCAGTGCCTCGTACACCACCGGGTCCAGCCGCAGCAGGACCTGTTTGCGCTCGGGCGGGGGCGTCACTGGTAGAGGGTGCCCGTGTTGAGGACCGGCTGTGCCGAGCGGTCGCCGCAGAGCACCACCATCAGATTGGACACCATCGCCGCCTTCCGCTCGGGGTCCAGTTCGACGATGTCGCGCTCGGTGATCCTGGCGATCGCCTCCTCGACCATGCCGACCGCGCCTTCCACGATCAGCCGCCGGGCCGCGACCACCGCGCCGGCCTGCTGGCGCTGGAGCATCGCGGACGCGATCTCGGGGGCGTACGCGAGGTGGGTGAAGCGGGATTCGATGATGTGGACACCCGCCGCGTCGACCCGGGCGCGCAGCTCGACGGCCAGCTTCTCGGTGATCTCCTCCGCGTTGCCCCGCAGCGAGAGCCCGTTCTCGTCGTGGGCGTCGTAGGGGTACTCGATCGCGATGTGCCGTACGGCGGCTTCCGTCTGGGTGGAGACGAACTCCAGGAAGTCGTCCACCTCGAACAGCGCCTGCGCGGTGTCCTCGACCTTCCAGACGACGACGGCGGCCAGCTCGATGGGGTTGCCGTAGGCGTCGTTCACCTTGAGGACGGCGGTCTCGTGGTTGCGCACCCGGGTCGAGATCTTCTCGCGCGAGGTGAGCGGGTTGACCCAGCGCAGTCCGTCGGTGCGGATCGTGCCCCGGTAGCGGCCGAAGAGCTGGACGACCCGGGCCTCGCCGGGCGCGACCATGTTCAGCCCGCCCATCGCGAAGAAGGCCGCGCCGATGACGAGGGCGCCGCCGATGATCAGCGCGACCTTCAGCCCGGTCCCGCCGGTGATGGCGCCGGTGACGATGAGGACGACCCCGACGGCGAGCCCCAGCAGCCCGAGCAGCAGGGCGAGCCCGCCGCCGATGCTGTGGGCGGGGACTTCGCGTACCTCTGGCCGTGGCATCTCCGGTACGTCATGGGCCGTGGCGCCGGCGTCGGCATGGGACATGATGTTTCCCCGTCCTGGGTGTTAGCGGCAGATTTGTCCCGTTCGGTCAGGACGCTCAACCTGCTAGCAATGTGATTACACATTAAATCAGGCCGCAACCCTCCGCACCTGTCGTGAGTCGGTTCCTCAAGACAGGGTGCTGATTGTCACGTCCGTAAAGTCCGGATCGGTGAACTTTTGTCATACCGGCCGGTGTTAGCTTTCTGAGTTGCTTCCGGTCAGTTCCGGCAAGCGACACCACAAGGCGGCAGGTCAGGTCCAAAGCGGCATCAAAGGATCAAGGCCGTCCCAGTGGCCCAAGCGGAACCAGCGGAACCAGCGGAACCAACGGAACCAACGGACCCAAGCTGTACCACCGGACCAAGGCAGCACCGCCGGGCGAATACGGCACCGGCGGGACAGAGACCGAAGAGCGGAGCGGAACAAGCGATGGGCCGAGCGGAAGCGCGACGAGCGCGGGGGCGCGAAACGCGCCGGGGCAAGAAGGCCGCCCCCACGGGTATACGGCGCTTCTTCACCTGGAAGAAGATGCTGGGCGCGTTCCTCGGCTTCTGCCTGCTCGTCATCGGCACGTTCTTCGTGATCTATCTGATGGTCCCGGTGCCGAAGGCCAACGCCGAGGCCGAGTTGCAGAGCAATGTCTACAAATACAGCGACGGCACGATCCTCACCCGCACCGGCAAGGTGAACCGCGAGATCCTCGGTCTGGAGAAGATCCCCAAGGACGTCCAGTACGCCTTCGTCGCCGCCGAGAACAAGACCTTCTTCAAGGACCACGGCGTCGACTTCAAGGGCACCACCCGAGGTCTGCTCAACACCATCACCGGCAAGGGCAAACAGGGCGGCTCCACCATCACGCAGCAGTACGTCAAGAACTACTACCTGGACCAGGACCAGACGGTCAGCCGCAAGCTCAAGGAACTGGTGATCTCGCTCAAGGTCGACCAGAAGAAGTCGAAGAACGAGATCCTCGCCGGGTACATGAACACCAGCTACTACGGACGCAGCGCCTACGGGATACAGGCAGCCGCCCAGGCGTACTACGGCGTCGACGCCGAGAAGCTGACCGTCGGCCAGGGCGCCTATCTGGCCGCCCTGCTCCAGGCCCCCAACCAGTACGACTGGGGGGTCGCCACCGACACCGGCAAGAAGCTGGTGACCGACCGCTGGCACTACGTCCTGAACAACATGGTCGAGGAGGGCTGGCTCGAGGACTCCGTCCGCGCGTCGATGACCTTCCCGGAGCCCAAGCCGCCCAGGGCCGCCCCCGGCATGGGAGGCCAGATCGGCTATCTCGTGGAGGCGGCCAACGCCGAGCTGGAGCGCCAGGGCATCAGCGAGGAGGACATCAGGGCCGGCGGCTGGACGATCACCCTCAATGTCGACCCGAAGCGCCAGAAGGCGCTGGAGAAGGCCGTCGACAGACAGCTGGAGGCCAAACTCGACCGCCAGGGCGACAAGAAGGACGCCACCGTTCAGGCGGGCGCGACCTCCGTCGACCCCGAGACCGGCGCGGTCGTCGCCCTCTACGGCGGTGTCGGCGCCACCGAGCACTGGCTCTCCAACGCCACCCGCCGCGACTACCAGCCCGCCTCCACGTTCAAGCCCGTCGTCCTCGCCTCCGCCCTGGAGAACGACTCCGAGACCCAGGACGGCCGCCGGATCGGCCTCAACACGCTGTACGACGGCACCAGCAAGCGCAAGGTCGTCGGCAGCGATGTCCCCTTCGCGCCGGAGAACGAGGACGACCGGGACTACGGCAAAGAGATCACCGTACAGAAGGCGACCAACAGTTCGGTCAACGCCGTCTACGCCCAGATGATCGTGGACGTCGGCTCGCCCGAGACCAAGGAGACAGCCCTCGATCTCGGGATGACCGACGGACCGGGCTGGCCCGAGCAGCCGGCCATGTCGCTCGGCACGATGGGCGCCTCCACCTGGGACATGGCCGGGGTGTACGCGACCCTCGACAACCACGGCAAAAAGGTCACCCCCCGGATCGTGAAGTCCGCCGAGCACCAGGTCCGCAAGGCCGAGCTGAAGAACCCGATCGGCGACCAGGCCATCAGCCGGGGGAGCGCCGACACCGTGACCCGGGCCATGGAGGGCGTCGTCAGGGAGGGGTCGGGCCGTAACGCGGCGGGCGACTACGACGCGGCGGGCAAGACCGGTACGTCGGAGAACAACCGGTCGGCCTGGTTCGTGGGCTACACCCCCAAGCTGGTCACCGCCGTGGCGCTGTTCGGCGAGAAGGCCGACGGCACCGGCCAGGTCACCCTCACCGACACCGTCGACAAGGGCCGCCGGGCCAACGGCGGCGGTGTCCCGGCCAAGATCTGGAAGGACTACAACTCCAAGGCCC
>NZ_JBSGUP010000795.1:0-3385 GCF_053607985.1 Streptomyces sp. NPDC055078 | reverse complement strand
GTTCGGGGCGGAGCCCCGACAAGGACCAGAAACGTACGCGGCCCGCGGACACCGTCACCTTCGTACCGGCCCCCCACGTTCAGGTGGTCGCACCAGTCGGCGCCGGCGACGCCTTCGCCGCCGGCTACCTCTCCGCCACCCTCCGCGACCTCCCCCAGCGCACCCGCCTGCGCCACGGGCACCTCATCGCCGCCGCCGCCCTCACCGTCCCCGGCGACCTCGGGACCCCGCCCACCACCGCCCACGCCGACCGCCTCGCCGCCTTGGACGACGCGGCCTGGGAGACACTTCGTCTCGGCCCCGGCTGGACCTCAGCCGCGGATGAGGAGGTACGTACGCCATGAGCCAGACCGTCGACCGCGCGCTGAGCATCCTGCCGCTGCTCGCCCAGGGACCCGCCGATCTCGGACTGGTCGCCGAGCGCCTCGGCGTCCACAAGTCCACCGCGCTGCGACTGCTGCGTACGCTCCACGACCACGGGCTCGTCTACCGCCAGCAGGACCAGCGCTACCGCCTCGGCGCCCGGCTGTTCGCGCTGGCGCAGGAGGCCGTCGAGAACCTCGACGTACGCGAGATCGCCCACCCCCACCTCGTCACCCTGAACCAGCAGATCGGACATACGGTCCACCTCGCCGTGTACGAGGAGAGCGAGGTGCTCTATATCGACAAGGTCGAGAGCCGCTATCCCGTACGGATGTACTCGCGCATCGGCAAACCGGTCGCGATCACCGTCGCCGCGGTCGCCAAGCTGCTGCTGGCCGATCTGCCCGAGCCCGAGCGGCGTGCCATCGCCGAGAAGCTCGACTACCCCCTGTACACATCCCGTTCGACACCGAACGCCGGGGCGTTCCTCAGGGAACTCACCGCCGTACGCGAACAGGGATGGGCCACCGACCTCGGCGGCCACGAGGAGTCCATCAACTGCATCGGGGCGCCCATCAGGGGTGCGGCCGGGCGGGTCGTCGCCGCGATGTCGGTCTCCGCGCCGAACGTGGTCGTCACCGCGGACGAACTCCTCACCCTGCTCCCGCTGGTGCGCCGCACCGCCGACGCCATCAGCCGGGAGTACTCCGGCTCCGTCACCCCACACTGATCCCCACACCGATCCCCTGATCCCCGCACTGATCCCCCTACTGATCCACCCCGAAGGAACCCCATGACCGAGAAGACCGCGCTCACCCCCTCCACCCACACCGCCCCGCCCGCCAAGTTCTCCCACGGCGTACGGAAGGGCAACATCCTCCAGGTCGCCGGCCAGGTCGGCTTCCTGCCCGCCGTCGACGGCCGGCCGCCCACCCCGGCCGGGCCGACCCTGCGCGAGCAGACCCTCCAGACGTTCGCCAACGTCAAGGCGATCCTGGAGGAGGGCGGCGCGAGCTGGGACGACGTGATGATGGTGCGCGTCTACCTCACCGACGTCGACCACTTCGCCGAGATGAACGAGATCTACAACGCCTACTTCGAGGAGCAGGGCCTCACCGCCCCCGCGTCGGCCCGTACGACGGTCTACGTCGGCCTGCCCGCCGGACTGCTCATCGAGATCGACGCGCTCGCGGTCCTGGGCTGAGCCTGCCCGCACAGGCCCTGACCTTCCCTGACCGTCCCCGCTCAGCCACACTCGGCCCTCGCACCACCAGCACCTCGCCCCACCGCACGGCCCGGCGCTCCCCCACGGAGTGCCGTGCCGTGGTCCGCCGTACCCAGGGCGTGTTGCGAAAGTCCCGCCCGGCCCGCGACGCCCGGCACGCACGATTCCGCAACACACCCCAAACCCTCCACCGACAAAAGGGTTCACCATGTTCCTCGCAGCCGACTCACCGCCCGAGGCACCACCCCACACCGGAGGACTACTCCTCCTCATCGACGGCACGGCGGGCCTGCTGACCGTCGCCGCGCTCGGTATCGCGCTCCTGCTGCTGCTGATCATCAAGGTGCGGCTCCAGCCGTTCGTGGCGCTGCTCGCCGTCTCGATAACCGTCGGCCTCGCGGCCGGCCTCTCCGTCACCGAACTCTTCGGCACGGTCCAGCGGTCCGCCGCCGAGTCCGTCATCGAGAACGGCATGGGCGGCATCCTCGGCCATGTCGCGATCATCATCGGTCTCGGCACCATGCTGGGCGCGATCCTCGAAGTCTCCGGCGGCGCCGAGGTGCTGAGCACCCGGCTGCTCAATCTCTTCGGCGAGAAGCGCGCCCCGCTCGCGATGGGCATCACCGGACTGATCTTCGGTATCCCGGTCTTCTTCGACGTCGGCATCTTCGTCCTCGCGCCGATCGTGTACGCGGCGGCCAAGCGCTCCGGAAAATCGATCATCCTCTACGCGATGCCGCTGCTGGCGGGTCTGTCGATGACCCATGCCTTCCTGCCACCGCACCCGGGACCGGTCGCCGCGGCGGGGCTGCTCGATGTGTCGCTGGGCTGGGTCATCCTGATGGGCATCGTTGTCGGGCTGCCCGCGGTGGCCGCCGCCTGGGTGTTCTCCGACTGGATCGGCAAGCGCATCTACGTGCCGGTCCCGCAGGACATGGTCGAGGCCGCGGAGGATGCCAAGGCGGCCGTCGCCGCCGAGCGCGAGAAGGAGGGCAGGAAGGCCGCCGAGTCCCCGGTGGCGCTCTCCACGGTGCTGCTCATCATCGGTACGCCGCTGGTGCTCATCCTCGCGGCCACCTTCTCCTCCATCGCGCTGGACCCGTCCACGCTGCGCTCGGTGGTCGAGTTCTTCGGCAACCCGTTCGTCGCGCTGACGATCGCGCTGCTGCTCGCGTACTACCTGCTGGGTTTCCGGCGCGGCTGGTCGCGCAAGTCCCTGGAGCAGGTGTCGACCTCGTCGCTGAAGCCGGTCGGCAACATCCTGCTCGTCGTCGGCGCCGGCGGGGTCTTCGGCGCGGTGCTGAAGGCGAGCGGGGTGGCGCAGGCGCTCTCGGACACCTTCGAGGACGTGGGCCTGCCCATCATCGTGCTGGCGTATCTGATCTCGCTGGTGCTGCGGGTGGCGCAGGGTTCGGCGACGGTCGCGATCGTCACCACGGCGGGCATCGTGCTGCCGCTGGTGGAGAACGGCGATCACTCGCAGGCGTTCCTGGCGCTGGTGATCATGGCGATCTCGGCGGGTTCGATCTTCGCCTCGCATGTCAACGACGGCGGCTTCTGGATCGTCGCCAAGTACTTCGGCATCTCCGAGCGGGACACCCTCAAGACCTGGACGGTCCTGGAGTCGGTGCTCTCGGTCGCGGGCTTCGTGGTCGCTGCGGCGCTGAGCCTGGTGGTGTAACCGCCCGGCACGACGTCTGACAGGGCGTCTGACAGGGCGTCTGGCAGGGCGTCCGGCACTGTGTCCGATGCGGCGTCCTGTACGGAGGCTGATACGGCGGAGGGGGCCGCCCGGGG
>NZ_JBSGUP010000794.1:0-3387 GCF_053607985.1 Streptomyces sp. NPDC055078 | reverse complement strand
GCCGCCGCCCGCGCCCCAGGCCGGGCCCGCCCCCCGGGCCACCGGCGCCCGGCCCAGCGGCGACACCGTGGCCGTGGTCGCGGCCGACGAGGAGGGGTTTGCCGTCTCCCTCATCCAGAGCCTGTTCCACAGCTTCGGTTCCGGCATCCTGGACCCCGCGACCGGCATCGTCCCGCACAACCGAGGTTCGTTCTTCGATCTGGCCCCCGGCTCCCCGAACCGGCTCGGCGGGGGCGTCAGGCCCGCGCACACACTGATGCCGGTCCTCACCCGCCGCGCCGGTGTCATCACCGGCGCCCACGGCACCATGGGCGGCAAGGCACAGCCCCAGATCCACGCCCAGCTGGCGCTGCGGCTGAACGCGGGCGACGATCCGGCCGTCGCGCTCGCCCGCCCCCGCTGGGTGATCGGCGGCCTGGGCGTCGACGAGCCCGCCGGGGTGGCCTCCGTGGAGAACACCGTCCCCGACGCCGCCGTGGCCGCCCTGCGCGGGAGCGGATACCGCATCCGGATCTGTGCCGACCTGGACGAACAGGTCGGCCACGGTCAGCTCGTACGCCGTACTCCCGACGGCCGCTTCCACGCGGCGACCGACCCGCGCAGCGACGGCTCGGCGACGGCGGCGAACGCCTGAACGCCCGGGGGCGTACATGGTGGGCCCGCCTCCCCGGCGGCGAACCGCTGACCGGCCCGCGCCCGCGCCCGCGTCCGGGCCCGTCGTCCTGGGCGCCCGGGGCCGTCCCGGTGGACGGGGCGGTCGTCGGCCGGAAGGTGTCCCGGCCCGGCGGCCGCCCCGTGTCCCGGAGCGGGACCCGTCAGCCGCCCACGTACTGCCTGAGGTGCTGCGCCGTGAGCGTGTCGGCGGAGGCAACCAGCTCGGCAGGGGTGCCGGTGAAGACGATCTCTCCGCCGTCGTGGCCGCCGCCGGGTCCGAGGTCGATCAGCCAGTCGGCGTGGGCCATCACCGCCTGGTGGTGCTCGATGACGACGACCGAGTTGCCCTCGTCGACGAGCCGGTCCAGCAGGGCGAGGAGCTTGTCGACATCGGCCATGTGGAGTCCGGTGGTCGGCTCGTCGAGGATGTACGTCGAGGACTTCTCGGCCATGTGGATGGCCAGCTTGAGCCGCTGGCGCTCGCCGCCGGAGAGGGTGTTCAGCGGCTGGCCGAGGCGCAGATAGCTCAGCCCCACATCGGTGAGCCGCCCGAGGATGGTGTGCGCCTGGCCGGTGGGGAAGAAGTCGTACGCCTCGGCGACGGACATCCCGAGGACCTCGCTGATGTTCTTGCCCCGCAGCAGATGGGTGAGCACCTTGGGGGTGAACCGCCGCCCCTCGCACTCCTCGCACCGCGAGGCGACCCCGGCCATCATCGCCAGGTCGGTGTAGACGAGCCCCAGCCCGTTGCAGTTGGGGCAGGCGCCTTCCGAGTTCGCGCTGAACAGGGCGGCCTTGACACCGTTCGCCTTGGCGAAGGCCGTACGGATCGGGTTGAGGAGTCCGGTGTAGGTGGCCGGGTTCGAGCGGCGGGAGCCCCGGATCGGTGACTGGTCGGCGACGACCACGCCCTCGCGGTCGGCGAGGTAGCCGTGGATCAGCGAACTCTTGCCGGAGCCGGCGACTCCGGTGATGACGGTGAGCACACCGAGGGGGATGTCGGCGTCGACGCCCTTCAGATTGTGCAGATCGGCGCCCCTGATGGAGAGCTGACCGAGGTGCGGGCGGACGCTCTCGCGCAGCCGGGCCCGGTGTTCCAGATGGCGTCCGGTGAGGGTGCCGGAGGCGCGCAGCCCCTCGACGTCCCCGGTGAAGCAGATCTCGCCGCCGGCCTCGCCCGCTCCGGGTCCCAGGTCCACCACATGGTCGGCGATCGCGATCACCTCGGGCTTGTGCTCGACCACGAGCACCGTGTTGCCCTTGTCCCGCAGGAGGAGCAGCAGATCGTTCATACGCTGGATGTCGTGCGGGTGCAGTCCGATGGTCGGCTCGTCGAAGACGTAGGTCACATCGGTGAGGCTGGAGCCGAGGTGACGCACCATCTTCACCCGCTGCGCCTCCCCGCCGGAGAGGGTGGACGCGGGCCGGTCCAGGCTCAGATAGCCGAGCCCGATCTCGTCCAGGGACTCCAGCAGATGGCCCAGACCGTCCAGCAGCGGGCCCGCGCCCGGGTCGTCCAGGGTGCGGACGAACGCGGCGAGGTCGCTGATCTGCATCGCCGAGCACTGGGCGATGTTCACACCGTCGATGGTGGAGGAGAGGGCGGCGCGGGTGAGCCGGGTGCCGTCGCACTCCGGGCACCGGGTGAAGACCACGGCGCGGTCCACGAAGGACCGGATATGGGGCTGGAGGGCCTCACGGTCCTTGACCAGCCAGCTCCGCCGGATCTTGCCGACGAGGCCCTCGTAGGTGAAGTTGTTGGAACCCACCTTGACCTTGACGGGCGCCTTGTGGAGGAAGTCCTCCCACTCCTGGTCGGTGAAGTCCTTCAGCTTCTTGTCGGCGGGGAAGAAGCCGGAAGCGACGATGATGGACCATGGCCAGGAGTCGACGGGGTAGCCGGGGACGTTGATCGCGCCGTCGTTGAGCGACTTCTCCCGGTCGACGAGCTGGTCGATGTCGATGTCGGACGCCTGCCCGAGCCCCTCGCACCGGGGGCACATGCCCTCGGGCAGATTGAAGCTGAAGGCGCCGGAGGTCCCGATGTGGGGGGTGCCGAGGCGGCTGTAGATGATCCGCAGCATGGTGTAGGCGTCGGTCGCGGTGCCGACCGTGGAGCGCGAGTTCGCGCCCATCCGCTCCTGGTCGACGACGATGGCGGCGCTCAGATTGTGCAGCGCGTCGACGTCGGGGCGGCCCTGGCTCGGCATGAACGACTGGATGAACGCCGTGTACGTCTCATTGATCAGCCGCTGCGACTCGGCGGCGATGGTGCCGAAGACCAGGCTCGACTTGCCGGACCCGGAGACTCCGGTGAAGACCGTGAGGCGGCGTTTGGGCAGATCGATATCGATGTTGCGCAGATTGTTCTCACGGGCTCCCCGGACCTGGATGACGGTGTGCCCGTCGGCGGGAACCGGCGGGTGGGAGGGTACGGCAGCGGGCATGGAGATGACCTTCGCTTTCTTTCCGGACGCGGAGCCCCGGCCGACCTGCCCGGCCCCCTGCCCCACCGCGTGGCGCGCGGCGGACCCGGGCGGGACTCCGCACCCATCTTCGCGTACTCGCGCCGTAGGCCGCTTCCGGTGGATCCTGCTGGGCTCGCGTGCCCTGGCACCGCACCTCGCCGTTCGGTGAGAACTTTCTCCTCCGGAGGGCGGACCCCGCCGCGGTGGACGAGACTCGGTCCCCGGGTGAACCGGCGGGCCGGCGGGGTGCGGCCGAGGCGTACGC
>NZ_JBSGUP010000793.1:0-3387 GCF_053607985.1 Streptomyces sp. NPDC055078 | reverse complement strand
GGCAGGGGACACTCAGGAAGGGACGGGTGGGAGTGGACCGGGAGGGGACACCCAGGAAGGGACGGGTGGGAGTGGACCGGGAGGGGACACGCAGGAGGGGACACGCAGGATGGGAGAGGCGGGACTGGACCGGGAGGGGGACGCGCAGGGGTGGCGTCGGGACGTAAAGCGTGATTTGTGGCGCTGAAGGACCCGAGACCCGGCAAGAGCCCGAAACGCGCCGTAAATCGTGCAGTCCCGACGTGACCCCGGAGCGGACCCCGGACCCCAACCCCGAACGGGCCCGGGCCCAGCCCAAGACCCCGCACCGAACACCGGCCCCAACCCCCAAGCACCCCCGCGCCACAAGTCCCCGCCCCCGGCGGACTCCGCGCGCCGTCACCCCCTGGTCAGGGACAGCAGTTCCCGCGCCGGGCCCGTGGGCCGTTGGGAGCGCGGCCAGACCGCGCGCAGGGCGCGGCGCAGATCGAGAGCGGGCAGGCGGACCTCGGTCAGACGGCGGGCCGCCAGTTCCTCCGTGACGGCGAGTTCGCTCAGCACCGCAGGCCCCGCCCCGCTCACCACCGCCGCCTTCACCGCCGTCGTGGAGGCGAGTTCGAGCAGCGGCTCGGCCAGTCCCCCGTACTCCGACAGCGCCGAGTCGAGCACCTGGCGCGTCCCGGAGCCGCGCTCGCGCAGGATCAGAGGGGCACCCGCCAGTTCCGACGCGGTCAGGGGTGCGCGGCGGCGGGCCCACGGATGCCCCGGAGCCACGACGACGACCAGGCGGTCATGGCCGACGACCGTGCCGTCGAGGCCGTCCGGTACGGCGAGGCCCTCGACGAAGCCGAGGTCGGCGTCGCCCGACAGGAGCCGCTCGGCGACCGCGGCCGAGTTCCCGGCGAAGAGGGACACGGCCGTGCCGGGCAGCAGCGCCCGCAGGGCGATGAGCCAGCCCGGCAGCAGATACTCCGCGATGGTCATCGACGCGGCGACCCGCAGCCGGGAGTCCCGCCGCCCCCGCAACGCCTGCGCCCCCGCGTCGAACGCCTCCGCCGCCTCGATCACCCGCCGCGCCCAGTCCGTGACGAGCGCGCCCGCCTCGGTGAGCCGGGAGCCGCGCGGCGAGCGGTCGACGAGGGCCATGCCGAGCTGCCGCTCCATCGAGCGGACCCGGCTGCTGGCCGCGGGCTGGCTGATGCCGAGTTCCCGCGCGGCCCGCCCCAGGCTGCCGTGCCGGGCGACGGCGAGCAGCAGCTCCAGCGCGCCGAGGTCGGGCACCCGGTGCGCGAGCGGCACCCGGCCGTCGTCCTGTTCACTCATCAATCCAGCTTATGAGGTCATAGCAAGAAGATCCCTGGTGGGCGCCGTCCGCCGGAGCCAGAGTGGTGACATGACCACAGCAGTCCGCACCCACGCCCCCGCCACGTCGGTCCGGCTGCCGTCGCTCCGCGACTTCGCGCCCAACTGGTACGCGTCCGTCATGGGCACCGCCGTCGTCGCCACCGCGGGCACCGCCCTGGACGTCCCCGGCACGGAACCCGCGCTCGTGGCGGTGTGGGCGCTGTCGGCCGTACTGCTGATGGCCGTGCTGGCCGCCCGCGTGGCGCACTGGGCGCACCACCGCGACCGGGCACGCGCCCATCTGCTGGATCCGGCGGTGGCGCCGTTCTACGGCTGTCTGTCGATGGCGCTGCTGGCGGTGGGGATCAGCACCCTGAACACCGGCCGGGGGCTGATCGGCACCCAGACGGCCACCACGGCCGCGTTCGCGCTGTTCGCCGTGGGGACGGCGGCCGGTCTCGCGGTGGCGGTGGCGGTTCCGTATCTGCTGGTCGTACGCCATCGGACGCCCCCGGGGACCGCGTCCCCGGTTTGGCTGCTGCCGGTGGTGCCCCCGATGGTCGCCGCGTCGTTCGGCCCGCTGCTGGTGCCGTATCTGCCCGGCGGCCAGGCGCGTACGGCGATGCTGGCGGCGAGCGGGGCGATGGCGGGCATGAGCCTGCTGGCGACCCTGGTGATCCTGCCGCTGGTCTTCGGCCGGCTGGTCCACCACGGACCGCTGCCGCTCGCGCTGACCCCGGCGCTGTTCCTGGTGCTGGGACCGCTGGGGCAGTCGGTGACGGCCGTCACGAACATGGCCCGAGCAACACCGCGAGGGGAGGTCCTCGCGGTGGCGTACGGCGTGCCGGTGATGGGTTTCGCCCTGCTGTGGCTGGCGCTGGCGGGCGCGATGGTGGTGCGGGCGTTCCGCGCGGGGATGCCGTTCACGATGAGCTGGTGGGCGTTCACCTTCCCGGTGGGCACCTGTGTGACCGGCGCGGCGGGCCTGGCGGAGGCGACGGATCTGCGCGCCCTGGCCTGGCTCGCGGCGGGCCTGTACGCGCTGCTGGTGACGGCGTGGGCGGTGACCGGGGCGCTCACCCTGCGCGGACTGTTCAGCGGAGCGCTGCTCGCAGCGCCCCGCCGATGACCGCGGGAGCTTCGGCCAGCGAGGGCCCGTACCAGGTCAGATGGCGCCCGCTGACGAGGGCGGCGGGCAGCGCGGGGAACGCTTCCGGCCCGTCGTCCGCGGTGAAGCGGTACGGCTCGTCGGGCAGGACGACCAGCTCCGCGCCCCGGTCGCGCAGTTCGTCCAGCGGTATACGGGGGTATCGCGCGGCGTGGTCCGCGTAGGCGTTCCGTATGCCCAGCCTGGCCAGCAGGTCCCCGGCGAAGGTGTCCCGGCCGAGCACCATCCACGGCCGCCGCCAGATGGGCACCACGGCGGTCCGCTCCGGTACGGCGGCGGGCGGCGGGCCGGACCACGCCTCGGCCGCCGCGTCCAGCCAGTTCGGGCGGGCGAGCCCGCAGCCGGCCACCAGGACTCGTTCCAGTTCCCGGAACGCCTGGTCCAGATCGCGGACCTCGGTCACCAGGACCTCCAGACCGGCGGCACGCAGGGCGGCGATGTCCGGCTCCCGGTTCTCCTCCTCGTTCGCGATCACGAGATCGGGCCGGAGCCGGGTGACGGCGGCCACGTCCGGGTTCTTGGTGCCGCCGACGCGTACGGCGTCGAGACCGGCGGGATGCGTGCACCAGTCGGTCGCGCCCACGATCAGACCGGGCGCGCTGACGGCGACCGCCTCGGTGAGCGACGGCACGAGGGAGACGACCCGCATCCGCTCACGCCTCCGGGGGCGACTCGATGTGGTCGGCGACGGTGACGACGACGATGCGGGTCTCGGGGACGGTGGCCCGCCAGCGGTGCCGTACGCCGCCGGACAGGAACAGGGTGTCACCGCGCCCCAGCCGGTAGGCGCGGCCCTCCGCCTCGACCTCGGCGGCGCCGTCGGCGACGTAGAGCAGTTCGTCGTTGCGGTGCTGGAACTCGCCTTCGGTGTCGTGCTCCCCGGTGAACTCCAGGGC
>NZ_JBSGUP010000792.1:0-3394 GCF_053607985.1 Streptomyces sp. NPDC055078 | reverse complement strand
GGACGACCACCCCCCCGTCTCCACCAGGTTGTGGTCGGGGCCCCCGGGCCGCGCCCCGGGCGGCCCCCACGGCAGGTTCACGCTCTTCCTGTTGCCTTGCCACCGCTGCCCTCCTTGTCGATGAGGTACATAGACGCTCCTATGATTTGAGATGACCTTATCATTTAATGGGTCGCTGACTCCTTGGCGGAGTGCCTCTTTCTGTGGGGTCCCGAGTGTGTGGGGACGGCTGTGCGCCGGGCGTCGTACCCGGGAGCCAACGTGGAGGTGCTACCGGGGTAGGGGGTGGCGAGGAACAGGCCGCGGCTTTTCCGGCGCGGGGGCGACCGCCCGGGGTCCGGGGGGCGAAGTCCCGCGCCCCGCACGGGGAAGGAGCCACCACCGGACCGGAACCTGCCGCCCGTCCGCCCGCCCCACCGCCGACACCGCCCGTCCGCGCGTCCGTCCGCCCGTCCGCGCGCCCGCCCGCGCCGACCCGGCGTCAGGTCGGCGTGAGGTCCGCGTCTTTCAGCGGCGGCCGGGCAAGTGCCCCGGCGGGCCGGGGCCCGCGCAGTGCACGGCGGACCACGACGACCTGGAGAGGCCGGCGTACACGGAGCGCGCCGGGTCCGCCGGTCCCGGACCCGTGGCCCACCGGCATCCGGGGCGGGGCGATCAGCCTGCCCGCGCCCACCCGCGCAACGCGCCGCGGAACGCCTCGGTCAGCCGGGTGATGACCTCCCGGCGGGACAGCCGTGTCTCCTGCAACAGGTCCTGGATCTCCCGCGGGTCGAAGATCATGTTGCTGAGGAACAGGGCGTACTCCAGCATCTCGTCCGGGAGGCCGAGGTCGTCGAGCAGCCCCCGCACCGGCCCGCTCCAGGCGTCCCGCATGGCGGCGATGATCGCGTTCCCGTTGTGCAGCCGCTCCAGATAGCCCCGGCGGGACCGAAGCTGCACCAGCGCCGGGCCGTGCGCGGTGAGAAGGTCCACCCACTTGTCCACGAAGGCGTCGAACAGCGGTCGCCCCTGCGCGGTCGACGTCACGCTGAAATCGCGCAGCTCCTCGACGACGCTGAGCACATAGGCCGCCAGTACGTCATCGATCGAGGAGTAGTAGCGGTAGGCGGTGGCCGGGCCGATCTCCGCGCGGGACGCGACCGCCTGCATGGTCAGCTCGTCGGGCGACTCCCGGGCGAGTTCGCCGACGGCTTCGAGGAGGCGTCGGCGGTTGCGGCGGGTGTCACTGCGTAGCTTGCGCCCCCCGCGTGGGGCGGCCTGCTGATCGGCCACGGGCCTCCTCCGCCTCGTAGAAGTGCAGGCCAAGGGTATCGCCTCCGGGCACGGCGCGTTCGACCGCTCGGCAGTGTGCGGTGCGCGGTACGCACACCCGGCCCCGTCAGGATCTCGCGACGCCGAGGTGACGGACGATGCGGTCCAGCCCGGTGCGCAGGTCGTCATCGGATGCCGCGAACGAGATCCGGATGTACCCCTCGCCCGATGGCCCGTACTCGGCGCCGGCCCGGACCAGCACCTTCCGCTCGGCCAGTTCGCGGGCGACCGCTTCGGAGCCGAGGCCGGCGTCGTACCGGAGGAACCCGTAGAACGCCCCCTCCGGCGGAACCAGGTGCAGGCCGGGGACGTCCGACAGATGCGCGGTCACCAGGTCGCGACGCCGCCGGTACCGGTCGGCCATGGCGTCGACGACGCTGTCGGGCAGGCCGAGGGCGGCGAGGGCGGCGTGCTGGACCGCCGTGTTCAACGAGCCGTTGAGGGTCCGGTGCACATGGGCCACCGCGTCCACCACCTCACGCGGCCCGGTCAGGTACCCCACCCGCCAGCCGGTCATCGCGTAGGTCTTGGAGAACGTCTGCACGTACACCGTCCGGTCCCGCAGCGATTCGATCGCCAGCGCCGGGATCAGCTCGTGCCCCGGGTAGACCAGCCGGTGGTACGCCTCATCGCTGACGACCAGGACGCCGGAGCCTTCGAGGAGGCTCCCGAGGGCCTTGAGCTCCTGCTCGCTGTGCACGATGCCGGTCGGGTTCGACGGATTCGAGAAGATCATCATGGTGGCACCGGGAAGCGCGGCGGCCAGCGCGTCGAGGTCCCAGTGCAGGTCCGGGCCGAGCGGGACGAAGTCCACGGTGCCCCCGGCGAGGACGACCAGGTCGGCGTAGAGCGAGTAGGCGGGCTCCGGGATGACGACGCGGTCGCCGGGCCCGACCATCGCGAACACGACGGCCGCCAGCGCGGCGGTGGCGCCGTGGGTGACCACGATGTCGTCCGCGCCCCACGTCCGGCCGGGGTGCGCCGGCAGTCCGGACGCGAGCGCGGCGCGCAGTTCCCCGAGGCCCTTCTGGTCGGCGTAGTGGGTGTTCCCCTCGCGCAGTGCGGCCACGGCGGCCTCGATCACCGCCGGCGGTGTCGGGAAGTCCGGCTCACCCATGGCGAGGGAGACGGCATCCGGCGGGGCCGGGGCGAGAGCCGGGCGCCGCGCAAGGCGGCGCCGGTGGTCGCTACGGACGGCGGGGCGCGCGGCGGGGCTCGGGCGACCACCGCCGGGCCGGGGCGGGAGCCGGGCGCCGCGAAAGGCGGCGCAGTTCCTCGATACGGAAGGCGGGGAGCGCGGCGGTCATCGGGCCACCACCGCATGGCCGGGGCGGGCGACGAGGATGCGCTGCCGGAGCGCCTCCTCCCGCTCGCCGATCCCCTCGACCGCGTCAACGACCTCCCGCACGCGGTGCCGTGGCACGACGACCACGCCGTCGGCGTCACCGACGAGCACGTCACCCGCCGCCACCACCACGCCGCCGACCGCCACCGGGGCACCGATGGCGCCGGGCCCGTCCTTGAAGGGCCCGGCGGGGGTGACCGCCCGCGCGTAGACGGCCAGGCCCATCTCGGACAGCGCCCGGACATCGCGGACCGCGCCGTCGACTACAGCGCCCGTGACGCCGGCGTTCACCATGATCTCGCCGATGAGGTCGCCGATCAGCGCGCGGGTGACGTCGCCGTGTCCGTTGACGACCAGGACGTCGCCCGGTCCGGCTTCGTCCAGCGCCCGGTGGATGGCCAGGTTGTCACCCGACCGCACGTCCACGGTGAGGGCGTTCCCCAGGAGCGCGCCGCGCCCGGTGAACAGCCGGATGCCGCCGTCCATCACGGTCATCCGCTGTAGCGCGTCACCGACATTGGCGGCCGGCACGTCCCTCAGACGGCGTGTCTCCGCCGCCGTTGTGCGCTCCCAGCTCGGAGCGATGGTCACGCGCTCCGTCGCCGCGGTAATGAACATGATGATGCAACTCCATTCTTAAATGGGATGAGCTTCCCAGATAAGGAGACCATAGCCGTCCCGACGCCCGGCGACAACGGTTCGAGCCGTCGGGATGCGGTCCCCGGGGTCGTACGGGGC
>NZ_JBSGUP010000791.1:0-3412 GCF_053607985.1 Streptomyces sp. NPDC055078 | reverse complement strand
GGCCGGGACCCAAGGGAACGAGGAACGTATCCATGAACCCCCTGACCCGGACGGGTCTCGACACCAGCGGTCCGCTGACGGGCGTACGCGTGCTGGAGCTGGGCGGCATCGGACCGGCTCCGTACGCGGGGATGCTCCTCGGCGACCTCGGCGCGGACGTGATCCGCGTCGACCGGCCGCAGGAGGCCGGTCTGGCCAGCCCCGAGCCGGTCCTGCACCGCGGCCGGCGGTCCATCGCCGTGGACCTCAAGCACCCCGACAGCACCGGGATCGTGCTCGCCCTCGCCGCCGAGGCGGACATCGTGATCGAGGGGTTCCGCCCCGGCGTCACCGAGCGCCTCGGCGTGGGCCCCGAGGCGCTGCTGGCCCGCAACCCCGCGCTGGTCTACGGCCGGATGACGGGCTGGGGCCAGGACGGGCCGCTGGCCCAGGAACCCGGACACGACATCAACTTCGTCGCCCTCACCGGCGCGCTGCACGCCATCGGGCCGGCCGACGCCCCGGTCGTCCCGCTCAATCTGATCGGCGACATGGGCGGCGGCGGTCTGCTGATGGCCTTCGGCGTGGTCAGCGCGCTGGTCAGCGCCCGCGTCACCGGCCGCGGCCAGGTGGTCGACACGGCCATGTCCGACGGCTCGGCCTCCCTGCTGGCCATGGTCCACGGCTTTCTGGCCCAGGACCGGTGGCGGGACCGGCGCGAGTCCAACGCCATCGACGGCGGGTCCCCCTGGTACGGGGTCTACCGCTGCTCCGACGACCGCCATATCGCCCTCGGTATCGGCGACCGCCGCTCCTACGCGGCGCTGGTGGAGACGCTCGGGCTCGGCGGCGACCCCGGCTTCGCCGACCAGTACGACCGCGCGGCGTGGCCCGCCATGCGCGAGACCCTCACCCGGGTCTTCGCGGACCGTGCCCGCGACGACTGGGCGCGGGCCTTCGAGGGGCGGGGCGCCTGTCTGAGCCCGGTGCTCTCCCTGACCGAGGCCCCGCGCCACCCCCACAACGTGGCCCGCGGAACCTTCCGTACCGGTGCGCACGGCGGTGTCGAGCCCGCACCCGTACCCCGGTTCTCGGACACACCGGCCACCGAGCCGGAACCCGCGCCGGCCGTCGGCGCGCACACCGACGAAGTGCTGGCCCAGGCCGGTTACGGCCCGGAGGCCGTCGCCGGACTGCGTGCCGACGGCGTCGTCCGCTGAGCCGCTCGACGGATCACGCCGGGCGAGCCCCAGCACCCCACCCCGTGTCCGGCGGCTCCGCCGGACGCCCACCACACGAAGGTCGGGAGACCACATGCAGGAGTCCCACAGCAGGAGGACCGCTCTGGTGACCGGTGCCGCGCGCGGCATCGGCCGGGCCGTCGCACTCGAACTCGCTCGCACCGGTCACGACGTGGCCGTCGTCGACAAGGACTTCGAGGGCTTCCGGGCGTACGAGGACGATCAGAAGCAGTCCGTGATGGCCGAGCTGGAGGCCGCGGGCGCCAGGGTCGTCTCGGCCGAGGCGTCCACCACGGACACGGCCGCGATGGAGGACCTGGTCGCGCGCGTCACCGGCGAGTGGGGCGGTCTCAACGCCCTGGTCTGCAACGCCGGCGGCGGAACCGGGCCCCTGGACAGCAACCGGGGCTCCGCCGTCGACCTGGAACAGCTCGACGAGGTCATGCGCCGCAACCTCTACGGCACCGTGACCACGGTGCAGGCCGCCCTGCCCGCCCTGCTCGGCGCCGACCGGCCGGCCATCGTCACCATGGGCTCGGTGACCGGGGTCAAGCCCACCGACAGCGCCACCTACGCGCACTACGGCGTCAGCAAGGCCGCTGTGATGCACTACACCCGCTACCTGGCCGCCGACCTGGCCGAGCGGGGGGTCCGCGCCAACTGCGTCGCGCCCGGCCCCATCGCGACCGGACGGCTGCGGATGCGGGCCCGGGAGATCGGCGAGCGCGACCCCGGGCGTGCCGAGGCGCTGCTGGCGGGCGTGGGCACAGAGGCCGACGTGGCCCGCGCCGTCCGCTACCTGGCCTCCCCGGAGTCGCAGTTCATGTCCGGCCACATCCTCCACCTGTACCGCTGACCCGGCGCTCGTCCGCCCGGCCGGAGAACGGGGGGCCGGCCGGGCCGTTACCATCGGTTTGCCGACGCAGGGAACTGAACAGTGGGGACAGCGAACCGATGACCGAAGCCCCGCCGAGGAGCACGCGCCCCCGGAACCGGAAGCAGCAGATCATCGCTGCCGCCTCCGAGCAGTTCCGCACGTCCGGATTTCACAACGTCGGCATCTCCGACATCGCCGAAGCGGTCGGCATCTCCGGCCCCGCCCTGTACCGGCACTTCCGGGGCAAGCAGGAGCTGCTGCACGCCGCCCTGGTCGACGCGATCGACAGAAACACCGAACCCTTCCACGGCGACTACCGCGACCTGCGCGAGATGCTCGACGCCATCGCCGTGGCCATGCTGGACCGGCGCCACACGGGCGTGCTGTGGGAGCGGGAACTGGCGCATCTGCCGCAGGAACAGCGGCTCGAACTGCGTGCGCGCTACGTCGCCACCGTGGAGCCGCTGCGCTCCGCGATCGCCGCGTCCCGTCCGGAGCTGCCGGCCGACATCGTGGAGCTGCTGCTGAGGGCGGTCCTCGCCGTCTTCGCCACCATGAGCCAGCACGCGGGGAAGGTCGAACCGGCGCGGGCCCGGCTGCTGATGACCGAACTCTCCATGATCGTCTGCGAGTTCCGGGGGCTCGAACCGCGTGAGGACGCGGAGGGCGTCCGGCGGCCGATACCCCGCAAACGGCTGCTTCCGGTCTCCCGGCGCGAGGCGGTCCTCACCGTCGCCACCAGGCTCTTCGCCGAGCGGGGCTACGAGGCGGTCGGCATGGAGGACATCGCCACGGCCGCGGCCGGGATGGCGGGCCCCAGCCTCTATCACCACTTCGCCGGCAAGTCGGCGATCCTGGTGGCAGCGCTGACCCGCTGCCTGGAGGCGATGCTCTTCGATCTGTCGGCGGCCCTTGAGTACGCGGAGGAACCGGGGCAGGCACTCGATGCCGCCCTGCACTCGTTCGTCCGGATCAGCATCCAGCACGGTGACGCCATGAGGGCCCTGCTCCACGAGATCGTCAACGTACCCGCGGAGGAGCGCCAGGCCGTCCGCCGGATGCAGCACGACTACGTGGCCGAGTGGACGGCGCTGCTCACCGGCCACCGGCCCGAACTCCTCCAGGCCGAGGCGGAGCTGCTGACGCACGCGACGCAGGGCGTGGTGAACACGCTCAGCCAGAACGGGGAGATCTGGACCCGTCCGGCACTCCGCGACGAGATCGTCGCCCTGGGCCGCGTCTTGCTGGGACTGCCCGCCGACGCGCCCTCGTCGGACTGAATCCGCCGGAAACCGCAGGGCCCGGTCCTTCCCCT
>NZ_JBSGUP010000790.1:0-3413 GCF_053607985.1 Streptomyces sp. NPDC055078 | reverse complement strand
CCCCGGCCCGCCCTCACCCTCCCCACGACACCAGAGAAAGGGCGCCCCGATGGCCTGGGCTCCGCGACCGATCTACCTCCCCGACACCCACCTGCCCCACGGCCTCGACAGTGGGCGCCCGACCTGCCGGACCTGCGGCACGGCCTGGCCGTGCGCGACCGTGGGCCCGTACCTGACCACCTGCCGGTGCATCTGCGGGGCGACCAGCTGGGCAGACACGACGACGCCTCGCCGGTGGCACGGTGGCCCCCGCTGCTACACCGACGCCGAAGCCGTCACCGCCCAGGCCGCCGCGCTCCGTCCCGCGCATCCGCACTACCCGCCGAGCCACTACTACCCGCCCAAGCCCGCCCGGCCGGTCAGGCAGCGCCCGCCCTACCGGCACACCACGGCCGGGCCCGGCGACGTGAACCTCGGCACGTGGGTCTGGGTCCGCCCTGGAGCACTGCACCCCGGATGGGGCGACATCCACCAGCTCGCCATAGTCACCGCCCTCGGCGCCCCGAAGTGTGAGGTGTGGCTGATCCTCGACGGCACCGTGCACAAGGCCCGCGCAGACCACCTCACCCTCTCCACCTCCGCCGCCCAGCGCGCCACGGGCGGCACCTGGGCCCGCTGGACCATCGCCCAGCACCTCGCCCACCGGGCGGCCGACGAGCCCGGCGGGCCCGCCGTAGAGGCCGCGCAGCTCAACCTATTCAGCACCCTGGTCTGAACGCCTGAACGGCCCCTGACCTGCGCTTCGCTTGCCGATTTCTTGACCAAACTTCTCGGACTAGCAGAGGTACTCCAGAGGCATTTGGTCAATGAAGAAGGTGTAACACCAACCACCACCCCACCACCCACGGAGGGCACCATGCGCGCATTCCTCACCAAGGCCGAACTCCACATCGCCAACCAGAAGGGGGAGCGCATCGAGGCCGGGCCGCGCACCGGGTACGCGGGCGAGGCCGTCGAGTACAGCCCCCGCAAGGACGCGGTGAACAACCACCCCGACTGCTCCCCCTGGCACGTCATCGGGCGCCCGGACTACGACCGTCTGCGCCACTCGGAGGTCGTGGTGGTCGAGAGCGTCGCCAGCTAGCTGACACGGCCGGGCGGCCGGCACCCCGGCCCCCCGCTGCGCCTCCACCCGACTTCCAGGAGTGCACTCATGCTCGCCACCGCGCCCGCTGACGCCCTGTTCGACCCGTCCGCCCTCGGCCCGCCTCCAGCCGCCGGGGGCGAACGCCCGCCTACCCGCCCGGCCCGGACACCCGCCCCCGGCTCCACCACCCGGAGCGAGTACGAAGAGGCCGACCGCTGGACGTACCTGGGCACCCACCAGCCATCCTGGCTCGCCCGGCCCGAACTCGGGGGAAGCCGCTGCATCCCGCTGTGCGTGTCCCACCGCCGCCTGGCCCGCCAGCGAACGCTGCCCCGCGCCGTCACCTCCTGGATGCTCGACTCCGGCGCCTACTCCGAGCTGTACCTGCACGGCACATGGACGGTGTCGCCCGCCGTGTACGCGACCGCCGTCCGCCGCTACGCCGACGAGATCGGCGAACTCGAACGCGCCGCGATCCAGGACTGGATGTGCGAGCCGCACATCCTGGCTCGGACCGGGCAGAGCGTCTACGACCACCAGGCCCGCACCGTCGCCAGCTACCTGAACCTCATGTGGCGGGACGACGAACTCCCCTGGATGCCCGTCCTCCAGGGCTGGACCTGCGAGGACTACGTGCGGCACGTCGACATGTACGCCGCCATGGGCATCGACCTGACCGTGGAACCCCTCGTCGGACTCGGCTCGGTCTGCCGGCGCCAGAGCACCAAGGAGGCCGTCCGGATCGTCGAGGCGCTGCACGGTCTCGGCATTCGCCTCCACGGCTTCGGCGTCAAGGTCACCGGCCTCCGCCAGGTGCACCACCTTCTCTACGCCTCCGACTCAATGGCCTGGTCCTACAGCGCCCGCCGGTCGGCCCCTCTGCCTGGCTGCACCCACAAGACTTGCTCGAACTGCCTTCGCTACGCCCTCACCTGGCGGGCTCGGCTCCTGAACTCCCTCCCCGAGTGGCACCAGACCGGATTCGCCATGGACGTCTGAACGGCCACTGACCTGCGGCTTCGCTTGCCGATTCCTTGGCCAAATTTTCGTGGATATCAGAGTTACTCCAGAAAGATTTGGTCAATGAAGAGGTTGTAACACCAACCACCACCCCACCACCCACGGAGGGCCCCATGACCGCCACCACCACCCCCACAGAGACCGCCACCGACACGGCCAAGGCCCCGAAGGCGGGACCGAAGAAGGCGGCCACCACCCGGAAGGCGGCCACCCGGCCGACTGCCAAGGCGGCGGCCAGGAAGGCGGCCCCCGCGAAGAAGGTGGTCGAGCCCATCAAGGTCAGCAAGCGGCGCGAGGCGGCCGCCGAGAAGGCCGAGAACACGGCGGCGGAACTCAAGACGGCGCTCAAGACGATCCCCCTGGACCGCATCGACCGGGACGAGAACCAGCCCCGCGAGACCTTCGACCAGGCCGCCCTCCAGGAGCTGGCCGACAGCATGAAGGAAGTCGGCCAGCAGCAGGCCATCACGGTCCGCTACCTTTCCGCCACGCGGCGCTACGCCATTGTCTCGGGCGAGCGCCGGTGGCGGGCGGCCGGTATGGCCGGGCTGAGCGAGATGCACGCGATGGTCGTCCACGGCCTGGAGGGCGGGGCCGAGACGCTGGAAACCTTCGAGCGAGCGGTGGCCGAGAACTTGGGCCGGGCTGACATGACCCCGCTGGAGGAGGCGAGGGCGTTCAAGAAGCTCCTCGACTTCGGCCTGGACGCCAACGAGGTGGCCAAGCGGGTCGGTAGGAGCTGGAACCACGTGGACAACCGGCTCCAGCTCCTCAAGCTGACCCCGGCGGTGCAGGAAGCGCTCCTCAAGGGCCACCTCCCGGTCGGCCTGGCCTGGTACGCGGCTCAGATCAGCGCGGCCAACCAGAACGCATTCATCGCCCGCTGGAGCCGGGGCCAGTTCAACAGCCCCCGCGAGGCCGAGCAGTTCTGCCAGCGGGTCCGCAACGAAGAGACCGAGGCGGCGAACCAGAGCGTGATGTTCATCCTGGCCGAAGAAGCGGCGGAGCCCGGCAAGCCCGCCCCCGAGGGCTTCTTCCCCGAGCTGGAGGTGGACGTCGCCCGGCGCGAGCAGATCGTCACCGACCGGCAGAAGCTCGTCGGAAAGATCGGCAAGCTCGGCGCGGCCGGCGAAATCCTGGCCGAGATCGCCGCGATGGACGTGGAAGAGCTGGCGATCCTCCTCTCCGGCGCCCACGGCGGTATCCCCGGAAACCGGATGCGCATCGACCACCTGAAGGACGTAGCGAGCAAGGCGTCCCTGAACATCGCCAAGGCCGCCACCGCCGCGGCGGTCCGGGCCGGTTC
>NZ_JBSGUP010000789.1:0-3416 GCF_053607985.1 Streptomyces sp. NPDC055078 | reverse complement strand
CCTGGGCCCCGGCGAGCACCCGCCGCCGGGCCGCCGGGTAGCCGTCCCAGGCGTCCATGCTCAGCCGGTAGGCGGCCCCCGGTGCGTCACGCCGCCTGGCGAAGGTCATCTGCTGGGGCAGCACGTTCCAGCGGGCTTTCGACGCGCGCCAGCCGTCCAGCAGCCAGCGCTCCTGCGCCGATCCGAGCACGGTGCGCGCCGGGTCCTCCGACGCGGGCCCCGGTCGCTGCCAGCCGTCCCCGTACGCCTGGTCGGAGCGGTACTGCCGGGTGTCCAGTACATCGAACTGGGCCAGCCGCCCGAAGTGCAGCCGCCGGTAGAGCCTTATGTCCGGCCCCTGTGGCTGCTGGGGCGCGCGCAGCGGCTGGTTCTCCCAGTACGCGCGGTAGGCGGCGGCCCGGCGCAGCAGGAAATCCTCCGGCGATACGCCGTTGTCGGGGACCGCGCCCGCGTAGTTGTTCTCGGTCTCGTGGTCGTCCCAGGTGACGACGAAGGGGTGGGCGGCGTGCGCTGCCCGCAGATCGGGGTCGGTCCGGTAGAGGCCGTAGCGCAGCCGGTAGTCCTCCAGCGTGACGGTCTCGCGGTTGAAGTGGGCGGGCAGCGGGCGGTCGGTGTGGTTGCGCGCTCCGCCGACGGAGTCGACGGGGTGCTCGTAGAGGTAGTCCCCGAGGTGGAAGACGGCGTGGAGGTCTTCGGCGGCGAGATGCCGGTACGGGGTGAACCAGCCGTGGTGGTACGCCTGGCAGGACACGGCGGCCAGCCTCAGTTTCCCGGTCCGCGCGGTCCTGGCGGGGGCGGTGCGGGTGCGTCCGGTGGGGCTGATCCACGTTCCGGCGCGGAAGCGGTAGTGGTAGGGCCGGTTGCTCTCCAGGCCCGTGACGCTCACCCGCACGCTGTGGTGCAGTTCCGGGTGCGCGACGGCCTCTCCGCGCCGTACGACCCGGATGAAGCGGTCGTCGTGGGCGACCTCCCAGCTCACGGGGATGGGGCCGGGGTCAAGACCACTGCCCGGTTCGTACGGCCGGGGCGCCAGCCGGGTCCACAGCAGTACGGATCCGGGGTGCGGGTCCCCCGACGCCACCCCGAGCGTGAAGGGGTCTTCGGCGATCCGCCGGGCGTCCACTCCGATGGCGCGGGCGGTGCCCGGCAGCCCGACGGCGAACGCGAGGGCCGCCGCCGCTCCGGTGGCGGTGAGGAACCGGCGGCGGCCGAGCTGCCGGGCGGCGGCGCGGAGTTCGGCGGAGTGTGCTGACGTCATGGGCACGGGAGGCCGCCTTCTGACGTCCCGGCTGTCCCGGCCGTCCCGGGCGTCCGGCCCGCCCCATGCGGAGAGCCGCCCGCCGCCCGGCACGCCGGTACGCTGCCGGTCCATGACCGGAATGAACAGTCGGGCGAAGGTCGCGGTGGTAACGGGCGGGGGTTCGGGCATCGGCCGGAGCGCCGCGCTGGCTCTGGCCGGTGCGGGCTGGTCGGTGGTGGTGGCGGGCCGCAGAGCCGGGGCGCTGGAGGAGACGGCGTCGCTGGCGGGCGGGGAGGTGCTGTGCGTCCCCGCTGATGTGACGTCACCGTCCGATGTGACCACGCTCTTCGACTCTGTTCGCACGCATTTCGACCGTGTCGACCTGTTGTTCAACAACGCGGGTGTGTCCGGCCCGGCCGGCGTCCCCTTCGAGGACCTCTCGTACGAGCAGTGGCGGTCGGTGGTGGACGTCAATCTGACGGGCGCGTTCCTGTGCGCCCAGGCCGCCTTCCGCGCGATGCGCGCCCAGTCGCCGCGCGGCGGGCGCATCATCAACAACGGCTCGGTGTCGGCCCACGCCCCGCGCCCGCACTCGGCGCCGTACACCTCGGCCAAACACGCGATCACCGGTCTGACGAAGTCGCTGTCCCTGGACGGCCGGGCGTACGGGATCGCCTGCGGCCAGATCGACATCGGCAACGCGGCGACGGAGCTGACCCGGCGTATGACGACCGGAGTGCCGCAGGCCGGCGGCGACACAGCGGTGGAACCGGTGATGGATGTGGCCGATGTCGCCCGGACCGTACTGCACATGGCGGAGCTGCCGCTGGAGGCGAATGTGCAGTTCGTGACGGTGATGGCGACGGGGATGCCGTACATCGGGCGGGGTTGACGGCGGCCGTGGACCACGTCGAGCAGGCGCTCACCGGGGGTACGACCCCCGGGGTCGTACGCGTCGGGAACACCGTCCGCCGACCGCTCCACGCCCGCTGGCGCTATGTCCACCAGGTCCTGCGGCACCTGGAGCGGTCCGGCTTCGATGGCGTGCCGAGAGTGCTCGGGGTGGAGGGTGCCGGGCCGGCGGGCAGGCCGGGGCACGGCTCGGACCCCAGCCCGGACACGGGCTCGGGCTCGGGCCCGAACGCAGACCCGGGCTCGGACCCGAACCCGAACCCGGGCTCGGACCCGGACCCGGACCCGGACCCGGGCGCGGAACCGAACCCAGACTCGGACACGGACACGGGCCGGGAGATCCTGGGCTACGTCGAGGGCGAGATCGTCGGCGATCCGGCCGAGTTGTCCGACGCCCGGCTGCGGAGCGCGGCCGAACTGATCCGCCGTTTCCATGACGCGACAGCCGGGACGCCGCTGGCCGAAGGGGCCGAGGCCGTCCTCCACGGCGATCTCGGCCCGCACAACACCGTCTTCGACGGCGAGCGCGCCGTCGCCCTCATCGACTGGGACGACGGCGTCGCCCCCGGCCCCCGGGTGCACGACCTCGGCCACGCCGTGTGGTGCTTCGCCGACATCGGGGGCGGGCTCCCGCTCCCCGAGCAGGCCCGCCGCGCCGGGCTCCTCTGCGAGGCGTACGGCTGGGAGGGCGACCGCGCCCAGGTGATCGACGAGATCACCGCCCGCTTCCGGCGGGCGCACGCCGACCACACGGCCGCCGGGCGCCAGGAGGCCGCCGCGTTCTTCGCCACCGGCATCGCCTGGATGGAACGCCACGCGCCCGCGCTGAAGTCGGGCCGGTGAGCCGCCGCCCCCGGCGGGTGTTCACTTTCCGTCCCCGGGACGTTACAACTTGACCCGCACACTCGGGCAAGGGCTGACGCGGCGGGGTGTCCAGTGGGACGATTGTCTTATGAACAACATTACCCTCGACCCCATTTGGGACTCGGTCGACGATCTGGACCTGCACACCTGGCTCGACGAGCAGACCACGCACGCTCCCCCGGGGGCACCGGAGTACGCGGGCACGGCAGCACCGGCGGACACTTCGGACACCTCGCTCTCGGCACACTGGCTCGCGGCGCACTGACGCGCCGGGCCGGACGTCCCCCTTACTTCTGGGCTACTTCTGGGCTACTTCTGGGCACTCCGGGGCCGAGCTGTGCGGAGCACGGCCCGGGGGCGCGGTGGCGGCCGGACGGCGGCTCCGCGCGACCGGCCGGAC
>NZ_JBSGUP010000788.1:0-3417 GCF_053607985.1 Streptomyces sp. NPDC055078 | reverse complement strand
GTCCCGTCCGATGCCGGTGGCGAACCCTCCCGCCGCGTCGAACGCGGTGCGCCGGAAGGACGCGTTGCCGCCGAGCACATTGCGGACCCGCACCTTGCCGGGGGGCAGCCCCCGGTAGGTGCAGCCGACGACCCAGTCGAACTCCTCGGGAAACCAGGCCGGCCGGCGGCCGGATGCCCAGGCGGCGTCCGTCCGGCCGCCGACGGCCATCACCCGGGGGTCGTCGTACCCCTCGGCGAAGAACCGCAGCCAGTCGCGCTCGGCCACGGCGTCGTCGTCGAGGAAGGCGACGAGGTCGCCGCGGGAGGCGGCGATACCGGTGTTGCGGCCCGAGGAGAGGCCGCGGGGGCCCGCGTTCGCGAGCACCCGCACCTCCTTGCCCTCCGGGATGGTTCCGCCCAGGATGCTCTGTGCCCCGTACTCCTGGTATTCCTTGGCCAGCCGCTCCAGCAGCGCCGGATTGTGATCGACCACCAGAAGGGTCTCCAGGGCCGGGAGTGACTGATTCCACACGGAGTCGACGGCCGCGAGGATGTCCTCCCAGCGGTCTTCGGTGTAGGCGCAGATCACCACCGAGAAACGGCGGTCGCTCAAGATGTCTCTCCCCGAGGGATCCGCATGTTCAGGGTGGCTCCGCTGCGACGGCGCTCGGCACGCCGTACGCCCTTCTCCCTGAGGATCACCTTCAGGACCCTGATCCCGTCCCGTACGGCGCTGAGGTTGCTGACGCCGTGGATGCGGTTGTACTCGTGGCTGGGCACTTCCTGGACGCGCAGTCCGGCCTTGACGACCCGGATGTTCATCAGGGTCTCGATCTCGAAGCCGGTGCAGTCGAGGGTGATCTCGTCCAGGCAGTGCTTCCAGAAGGCGTTGTAGCCATAGCACAAGTCGGTGTAGCGAGCACCGAATTTGGTGTTCACGATGGAGCAGAGCACGGAGTTGCCGAGTCTGCGGATGAACGTCATGTCGTCCGTGCCGCCGCCGTTGGCGAACCGCGAGCCCTTGGCGAAGTCGGCGCCGGAGACCAGGGCCGAGACATAGGAGACGATCTCGTCGCCGTGGGCGGAGCCGTCGGCGTCGACCATCACGATGATGTCGCCGGTGCAGGCGGCGAAGCCGCTGATGAGGGCATCCCCCTTGCCCTTGCCCACCTGCTTGACGACCTTGACGTCGGGCCACAGCTCGCGCGCGACCTCCACGGTGTTGTCGGTGGAGTTCCCGTCGACCAGGACGACTTCGTGGATCCAGTCGGGCAGCGTCTTGAATACGTAAGGAAGGTTCTCCGCCTCGTTCATGGCGGGGATCACCACGCTCACCGGCGGGGCGATCGCCAGATGCGAGGAGATGGGCCGATAGGTGCCCTCTATTCGGCCGGCTTCGTCGAGCGACGCCACGGAAGGCATCGACGGATCTTGCCCCGGAGCGGCCGGGTGCAGGACTGAACTCATGGGTCTGTTTTCCCTCTCCACCGGTGAACCGCCCGCCCCCGGGCGATCCGGATGAGTGTCCGGTTTGAAAGGGGGGTTACGACTCACCCGGCCGTGCCGGAGCGGCACTCCGAACTGGCTGAGCGAGCTGAGAACTGGCCGCGCGGCCGTACGGCTCGGTGTGAGCGATACGACCGAGCACGGCACCCCCCTACCGCGCCCCGCTCCGGATCCATCGCGACGCTTGAGCCCTCCCCTAGAGCCGCCTTGCATGATGAACCATTGCGGGTGGATGTACGACGGTATTGATGTTTGGGACTGTATGGCAAGTCCCGGGCCGTGGTCTCACTTTTTACATTTTAGACACCGAATCGAGGGTCACTTGTGTGACCTTCCTGACCGGTTTCTCTTGATCTCTTTCTTCCGCGGCGAACGGCCTCGGTGCGACCGGGTCCCCAGTGCCACGAGAAAGAGTGCCGCTGTGACAGCTGTCACGGTGGCGATGCCGATGCCGACCGTCAGCAGTCCCAGTGACGACAGCACCCCGGCGATCGCCAGGTCCAGCCCGAGCGTCCCGGCCGCGGCGGCCGCCGCGCGGGTCGTGGTGTCGAGCCCGGGCAGGACCGCGTAGAGACCGCAGGCGGGTCCGGCGAACAGGAAGAAGACGGCGAACGGCGCGCGCAGTGGTGAGTCGATGTCAGCGAGCGCCAGCACTACGCCGATCCACGCGACGGTGAAGGCCACCCCCGCCAGCACAGGCAGAAAGTCCGCCCCATTGGCTGACGGTTTGTCTTGAATGCCCTGCATGGCCGACTTCGCCCCCCTGGTGCCGGATGTCGGACCTCCATGCTGCTCAGGAGCGGGGGAATTCGTCAAGCTGACCGAATTCTTTGGCATGGACACTTCCAGTGAACTCTACTGGCTGGTAGGAAAGTTGGGGCAGAGACCCTGCTAAAGGGAGGTTCCATGAAACTGTCCCGCATCAGCCGAATCGCGGCCTTCTCCTCCTCTCTCCTCGTCGGCGCCGCCCTCGCTCTCACCGGAGCGGGCCAGGCGCAGGCCACCGACCGCGCCGCCGCCGCCCTGGACTATGTGGCGCTGGGCGACTCCTACTCGTCCGGCGTCGGAGCGGGCGCGTACGACAGCGCCAGCGGCGCCTGCAAGCGCAGCGCCCGGGCCTACCCCAAGCTCTGGGCAGCCGCGCATTCACCCTCGTCGTTCGCCTTCACCGCTTGCTCGGGCGCTCGTACGGGTGATGTCACGGCCGGTCAGCTCGCCCCTCTCGGCCCGGCCACCGACCTCGTCTCCCTCACCGTGGGCGGCAATGACGCGGGCTTCGCCGACGTCATGACCACCTGCGTCCTCCAGTCCGAGGCCAAGTGCCTCAGCCGGATCGCCACGGCACGCTCCTACGTCGACACCACCCTGCCCGGCCGGCTCGACGGCGTGTACTCCGCCATCGACCGCAGGGCCCCGAACGCCGACGTCGTCGTCCTCGGCTACCCCCGCTTCTACCGGCTCGGCGGCAACTGCGTCGCCGGGCTGACCGAACGGGAACGCTCCGCGATCAACGGCGCCGCCGACCACCTCAACACCGCCATCGCCAAGCGCGCGGCCGACCACGGCTTCGACTTCGCGGATGTCGTCCCGGCCTTCACCGGACATGAGATCTGCTCCGGGTCGTCCTGGCTGCACAGCGTCAACTGGCTGAATGTGGGTGACTCATATCACCCCACGGCCGCCGGGCAGTCCCGCGGCTATCTGCCGGTCTTCGCCACGCGCGCCTGAGCCCGCCGGGGCTCCGCCCCGGACCTCCCCCTACGCCCTGCGGGCGTGTCCTCAATCGCCGGACGGGCTGAATTTGCCTGCCCGGGTGCGCATATCAAGCCTGTCCGGCGTTTGAGGACGGACGCCTGGCCCCGGGGGCTTGGGGCTTGCGGCATGGGTGCGCATATCAAGCCTGTTGGGGGTCCCCCGGACGGAGTCTGGG
>NZ_JBSGUP010000787.1:0-3423 GCF_053607985.1 Streptomyces sp. NPDC055078 | reverse complement strand
CTGCTGGGCCGGGCGCGCGGGCGCTGCGCCGCCGGGCGTGCCGGGGCCTGCGCGCCCGGGGGTGCCGGGGCCCGTGGCGCCGGGGGCGCCGGGTCCTGTGACGCCGGGGCGGGGGCCGCCATCCGGACCTCGGTGCGGGGCGCGGCGAAGGCCCGGACGTCCACGGAACTCGAAGGGTCCATGGCCACGTCCGGGTCCGCGTCGGTCTCTGGCCGCTCCTCGCGCTCCCGCAGCTCCTTGGCGTACCGGCGCTCCATCGCCCCGCGTCCGGACAGCAGCCGGATGGCGGTGGAGAAGCGTTCCGTGGGACGAGCCTCGTTGAGTTCGTCCTGCCTGCGGAGCCACATCGGCACCAGGTAGGCGGCCCAGGCCCCGACAATGACTGCGTAGATGAGGCCGCTGCTGCTCACGGTCACACCGTAGAGGGATTCTCGCAACGCCATCCTCCAATTGGCTCGGTGTGTCGCACGATCCAGCTGATATCACGGGCTTTTTTTGCGATTGTTCAGATCAGATCATGATCGACTTCGATCATTTTCGAACGTTTATTTTATTTACCGGGGTGAGCCCGGGGGGTGCCGGGGTGCACGCGGTGCCAGCGGCGGAGCAGTCCCTCGGGCACTTCCTCGGCGGTGAGGGCGTACACCAGATGGTCCCGCCACGCACCGTCGATGTGCAGATATCGGGGGCGCACTCCCTCTTCGCGGAATCCGAGTTTCTCCACGACTCGACGGCTCGGGGCGTTCTCGGGCCGAATGCAGACTTCCATACGGTGGAGTCCGACGGTGCGGAAACAGTGGTCGACGGCGAGCGCCACCGCGGTCGGCATCACTCCCCGGCCCGCGACCTCCCGGTCCACCCAGTAGCCGACATGACCCGAACACATCGACCCCCAGGTGATCCCCGCGACCGTCAACTGGCCGACCAGACGGCCCTGGTACTCGATGACGAACGGCAGCATCCGGCCCGCGTTCGCCTCGGCGCGCAGATGGCGGACCATCTGGCGGTAGGTGGGCCGCTGGGCCACCGGGGCGCCGGGCGCGGGCGGCGGGATGGTCGCCTCCCAGGGGCGCAGCCAGTCCCGGTTGCGCCGGTTGACCTCGCGCCAGTCGCGCTGGTCGCGCAGCTTTATCGGGCGGAGAACGACCCCGCCGTCCGCCAGTACCACCGGCCAGGTCGCGTTCAGCTCGCACTCCCCGGGTGGCCCGGGTGCCCGGGGGATTCCGGCCGCGGCGCGGTCCCGGCAGGTCTCTGCTCTTCTGCGGGACCCGCCGATCCCGGCTGCCCGGCGGCGGCCCCCGGGGAAGACGGGGACCCCGCGCCGCCCCCGGGATCCTGGTGATCCGCGCCGTGATCCGCGCCGGAGCCGGATGGCGGCGCCGGGTGGTCCGCTCCGCGGAGTTGGTCGACGGCGTGGGGCAGCAGCCGGGCCAGGACGGCCAGACCGTCCCGTACGCCGCCGGTCGAGCCGGGCAGATTGACGATCAGGGTACGGCCGGCGACCCCGGCGAGGCCCCGGGAGAGCGCGGCGGTCGGGACCGTGGGCAGACCGTGGGCGCGGATCGCCTCCGGGATGCCGGGGATCTCGTAGTCGAGGACGGCCCGGGTGGCCTCGGGGGTGCGGTCGGTGGGGGAGATTCCGGTGCCGCCCGTGGTCAGGATGACGTCGTACGCCGCGTCGGCGCCCGACCGCAGCGCCTGTTCGACGGGGTCGCCGTCGGGCACCACCCGCGGTCCGTCGACGGTGAAGCCGAGCGCGGCGAGGCCCTCGGCGACGAGCGGGCCGCCGCGGTCCTCGTAGACGCCGGCCGCCGCGCGGTTGGATGCCGTGATCACCAGGGCACGGGGCTCGGCGGAACGCGAGTCCCGGCCCCGGCCACGGCTGTCGCCGTGGGAGCGCGTCCCGCCGGGCCGGGCGGTCATGACCGGCTCCAGTCGCCGGATGTGCCGCCCGTCTTCTCCTCGACCCGGATGTCCGTGATCACCGCCGTCTTGTCGACGGCCTTGACCATGTCCACGACCGTGAGCGCGGCGACGGACACGGCGGTCAGCGCCTCCATCTCCACCCCCGTACGGTCGCTCGTGCGCACCGTGGCGGTGATCTCCACGGCGTCGTCGGCGACCGCGAGATCGACCGTGACACCGGAGAGCGCCAGCGGGTGGCAGAGCGGAATCAGCTCGGGGGTGCGTTTCGCCCCCATGATCCCGGCGATACGGGCGGTCGCGAGCGCGTCGCCCTTGGGGACACCCTCCCCCCGCAGCAGCTTCACGACCCCCGGGGAGACCAGCACCCGGCCGCCGGCCCGAGCGGTGCGTACGGTGATGTCCTTCCCCGAGACATCGACCATACGGGCCGCCCCCGCCTCGTCGATATGCGTCAGTCCGCCGTCATCGCTCATGTCGCTGTTGCCGCTCTCCCGGTCCGGGCCCCCGGGGGCCCGCGAGGGCCCGTACGGGCCTGTGTGGGCAGACACGGTACCGCCACCGCACCCGGGTCACCCGAGGAGGACCACCTCCACCTCCGCGCCGGGCTCGGCCGAGGTGTCCGGCTCGGGCAGCACGATCAGGCAGTCCGCGTGGGCGAGGGCCGCGATCAGATGGGAGCCGGAGCCGCCCACCGGAGTGACGGTGCCCGAGCCCGGGTCGTACACCCCGCGCAGGAACTGCCGTTTCCCGGCGGGCGAGGCGAGCGGCCCCTCGGACTTCAGTTCGGCGCGGACCCGGGGCCGGTGGATGTCCGGCAGGCCCATCAGGGTGCGGATCGCGGGGCGTACGAACAGCTCGAAGGAGACATACGACGAGACGGGATTGCCCGGCAGGGCGAGCAGCGGGGTGTGGTCGGGGCCGATGGTGCCAAAGCCCTGCGGCTTGCCCGGCTGCATCGCGAGTGTCCGGAAGTCGATCCCGCCGCCGGGTCCGTCCGGCTCATCCCCGATGTCACCGGCACCGGCATCGGCTCCGGCACCGGCACCGGACAGGGCAGCACCCGCACCGGACAGCGCCTCCTTGACGACGTCGTACGCGCCGACGCTGACACCGCCCGTGGTGACCAGCAGATCGGCGCGGATCAGCTGGTCCTCGATGGTGGCGCGCAGCGTCTCGGCGTCGTCGGTGACCGCGCCGACCCGGTAGGCGAGGGCGCCCGCGTCGCGCGCGGCGGCGGCCAGCGCGAAGCTGTTGGAGTCGTAGATCTGGCCCTCGCCGAGGCTCTCGCCCGGCTGGACCAGCTCGCTGCCGGTGGAGAGGACGACCACGCGCGGACGGGGCCGTACCCGAACGGTGCCCCGGCCGATCGCGGCGAGCAGGCCGATCTGGGGCGGGCCGAGGACCGTGCCCCGGGCGAGGGCGAGATCACCGGCCGCCACATCGCCGCCCCTGGGGCGGACATGGGCGCCCGCCGCCGCCGGGCGGTGCACCCGGACC
>NZ_JBSGUP010000786.1:0-3448 GCF_053607985.1 Streptomyces sp. NPDC055078 | reverse complement strand
GATGTGTACGGCGGCGGCCACGACCGAGGCGTCGCCCACGCGGTGGTGGAGGAGATCCGCGCCGCCGGGGGCGACGCGGTGGCCAGCGGTCACGACATCTGCGACTGGCGGGGCGCCGAGGAGCTGATCGCGCTCGCGGTCGACACCTTCGGCGACCTCCATGTCCTGGTCAACAACGCCGGGATCGTCAGGGACCGGGCGCTCGCCAATATGTCGGAGGACGAGTGGGACGCGGTCGTCCGGGTCCATCTGAAGGGGCACGCGGCGCCCACCCGCCACGCGATGGCGTACTGGCGGGAGCGCGCCAAGGCCGGCGAGCGGGCGGACCGGTCCGTCGTGATGACCAGTTCTCTGGCGGGTCTGATCGGCAACTTCGGGCAGGCCAACTACGCGACCGCCAAGCTCGGGGTGCTCGCGCTGTCCCAGGTGACGGCGATCGAGGGCGAGAAGTACGGCGTCCGCTCCAACACCGTGTCCCCGGGCGGCCGGACCCGTATCGCGGCCACGGTCGACGGCGGCGCGGAGGCGATGGCACCGCCCGGCACCGGCTTCGATCCGCTCGATCCCGCCCATGTCTCCCCGCTGATCGCCTGGCTGGCCGCCGACGGCTGCCCCGCCGGCCGGCAGGTGTTCCAGCTCGTCGGCGCCCGGCTGATCGTCTCCGCCCTGCCTCCCGTCGTCCATGACCTCGTACGGGAGGACCGGTGGACCCTGGAGGCCCTGGACGCGGAGCTTCCGGGGAAGCTGGTGACACCGCTGGGGATCGAGTCGTGGTTCTCGGTGTGAGGGGGCGGGCCGGGCGTGAGCGGGCATGAGCGGGCGGGCGGGGCGTGAGCGGCCGGGAGCGGTGGGGCGGGGCGGGGCGTGAGCGGCCGTTGGTGATACCGGTCCGTCAGGTCACGGTGGTGGCGGGCAGATCGCTGTCGACCGGTGGCTGTCTGGCCGCCGGGCGCAGGGTCAGCACCATGGTGAAGCCGCCGCCTGGCGTGTCCTCGGCGTTGAGGGTGGCCCCGATGGCCTCGGCGAATCCCCGGGCGACCGCGAGCCCCAGACCGACCCCCACTCTGCGCGGAGTGTCTCCATACCGCTGGAAGGGGGCGAAGATGCGTTCCTTGGCGTCGTCCGGGACGCCGGGGCCGCGGTCCACGACGCGCACTTCGACACGGTCGGCGATCGTGCTGGCCGACACGAGCACGGGCTCGCCCTCGGGGCTGTACTTGACGGCGTTCTCCACGACGTTGGCGACGGTGCGCTCCAGCAGACCGGGGTCGACACAGACCATGGGGAGGTTCTCCGGGATGTCGAGGACCACACTCCCCTCCGGTACACCGCCCAGGGCCATCGGCACGACCTCGTCGAGGTCGATCTCGCGGATGAGCGGGGTGATGGCACCGGTCTGCAGCCGGGACATGTCGAGGAGGTTGCCGATCAGATTGTCGAGACGGTCCGCTCCCGCCTCGATGCCGGCCAGCAGCTCGGCCCGGTCCTGCTCGGACCACTCGATGTCGTCGGAACGCAGCGAGGTCACCGCGGCCTTGATACCCGCCAGGGGCGTCCGCAGATCGTGGCTGACCGCGGCGAGCAGCGCCGTACGGATACGGTTCGCCTCGCCGAGTTCGCGGGCGCGTCCGGCCTCGCCGACCAGGCGCCGGCGGTCGATGACGACGGCCGCCTGAGTGGCGAAGGCGGAGAGCACCCGGCGGTCCTCGGCGGGCAGGACGCGGCCGGAGAGGGCGAGGGCCATCCGGTCACCGACCGGCATGTCCACGTCCGCGTCCTCGGGGCGGGCCAGCGGAGGCGCGTCCCCGACGCTGCTGGTGCAGGTCCACGGCACGACATCGCTCTCGCGCTCCAGCAGCGCCACGGACTCCATGCCGAAGGTCTCCCGCACCCGTTCCAGGAGGGCTTCCAGGCTCGTCTCACCGCGCAGCACGGTGCCGGCCAGAAAGGAGAGGATCTCGGACTCGGCGCGCAGCCGGGCCGCCTGATGGGTGCGCCGGGCGGCCAGGTCGACCACGGACGCGACCGAGACGGCGACCCCTACGAAGATAACCAGGGCGACTATGTTCTCGGGGCCGTCGATGGTCAGCCGGTGCAGCGGCGGGGTGAAGTAGTAGTTCAGCAGCAGTGAGCCGAGCACCGCGGAGGTCAGGGCGGGGGCCAGTCCGCCGATCAGCGCCGCGGCCACCGTCAGCGTAAGGAAGAGCAGTACGTCGTTGGCGAGCCCGGCATCGGGTACCGGGCCGTCGAGCAGCAGCGAGAGCAGCACCGGACCCACCACGCCGACCAGCCAGCCCCAGATGATCCGGGAGCGGCCGAGGCGCGCGCCGCGTGCCACGGGCAGGCCGCGCCCCCTGGCCGCCTCGTCGTGGGTCACGATGTGGACATCGAGGTCCGGACCCGACTCGCGGGCGACGGTGGCGCTGACGCCGGGCCCGAAGATGTACTGCCAGGTGCGGCGGCGGCTGACGCCGAGGACTATCTGGGTGGCGTTGACCCCGCGTGCGAAGTCCAGCAGCGCGGCCGGGACGTCATCACCGATGACATGGTGGAAGGTGCCGCCGAGATCCTCGACCAGGGTCCGCTGGACGGTCAGCTCCTGGGGCGAGGCGGAGGTGAGGCCGTCGCTGCGGGTGATGTAGACGGCCAGGACCTCGCCGCCCGCGCCCTTCTCGGCCAGCCGGGCGGCCCGCCGGATGAGCGCGCGGCCCTCGGGTCCGCCGGTGAGGCCGACGACGATACGTTCGCGGGCCTGCCAGGTGGTGCGGATGTTGTGCTCGCCCCGGTACTCGCGCAGGTACTCGTCGACCCGGTCCGCCACCCAGAGCAGCGCCAGTTCGCGCAGCGCGGTCAGATTGCCGGGCCGGAAGTAGTTGGACAGGGCGGCGTCGATCTTGTCCGGCCGGTAGATGTTGCCGTGTGCCATCCGGCGGCGCAGCGCGTGCGGGGACATGTCGACCAGTTCGATCTGGTCGGCCCGGCGGACCACCTCGTCGGGGACGGTCTCCCGCTGGCGGACGCCGGTGATGGTCGCGACGACGTCGCCCAGCGACTCCAGGTGCTGGATGTTCACATTGGAGACGACATCGATACCGGCGTCGAGGAGTTCCTCGATGTCCTGCCAGCGTTTGGCGTTCCGGGAGCCCGGGATGTTGGTGTGGGCCAGTTCGTCCACGAGGGCGACGGCGGGCCTGCGCTCCAGTACGGCGTCCACGTCCATCTCGGTGAAGGTGGCCTCGCGGTACTCGATCTCACAGCGCGGGATCTGTTCCAGGCCGTGCAGCATCACCTCGGTGCGGGGCCGGTTGTGGTGTTCGACAAAGGCGACCACGCAGTCGGTGCCGCGTTCGACGCGCCGGTGCGCTTCCGCGAGCATCGCGTATGTCTTTCCGACGCCCGGTGCCGCACCGAGGTAGATCCGAAACGTGCCGCGTCCCATGGTCCGATC
>NZ_JBSGUP010000785.1:0-3476 GCF_053607985.1 Streptomyces sp. NPDC055078 | reverse complement strand
GGTGGGGCTCCGCCCCACACCCCGCTCCTCGAACGCCGGAGGGGCTCAATTCGCTCGCCCGGGCCCAGGTACCGCAGCCTGTCCGGCGCTTCGGAGGCACCCCGTCCCGGACATGCCTAGCGCCCCCCGATCGCCCGCTCACCCGCCGACCGCATCGCGGCGAGCGGCGCGGGGGTGCGCCCGGTCATCCGCTCGACCTGGAGCACCGCCTGGTGGACCAGCAGGTCCAGACCACTGACGACGGCTCCGGCCCGCGCGGACCAGGCCGCCGCGAGTTCGGTGGGCCAGGGGTCGTACAGGACGTCGAAGAGGGTGCCGGGCCGTTCGGGGACCGAGGTCGCGAGCCGGTCGGTGGCGCCCGCCGGTGTGGTGGCGACGACGAGCGGTGCGCGCAGCGCATCGGCGGCGTCGGCCCAGTCGGCTATCCGCACCTCCACGTCCAGCCGCTCTCCCCAGCCGCGCATCTGGGCCGCCCGGTCCGGGCCGCGGACATACGCGGTGACGGGCCCGGCGCAGATGCGGGCGAGCGCGGCGAGCGCGGAGGACGCCGTCGCGCCCGCGCCCAGGACGGCCGCCGACTCGACCTTGTCGACACCGCGCTCCCGCAGGGCGGCGAGCATGCCCGGAACGTCGGTGTTGTCGCCGAGTCGCCGCCCGTCCTCGGTGAACAGCACGGTGTTCACGGCCTCCACCGAGGCGGCCGTGTCGCTGATCGAGTCGAGGAGCGGAAGGATCGCCCGCTTCAGCGGCATGGTCAGCGACAGTCCGGCCCAGGAGTCGTCGAGCCGCTCCAGGAAACCGGGCAGCGCCGCCTCGTCCACCTCGTACCGGTCGTACGACCAGTCGTGGAGGCCCAGCTCGGCGTAGGCGGCGCGGTGCAGGACCGGGGAGAGGGAGTGGGCGATCGGCGATCCGAGAACCGCCGCGCGCCGTCTGCTGGTGCTCACTGTCCGGACTTCTCCTGCTGTTCCTCGTACTTCCTGCGGTTCCGCTCGTGCTCGTCGTTCGTCTCGGCGAAGATCGTCTCGTCCTCGGTGACCGAGACGAAGTAGTACCAGGGACCGGGCGCCGGCTTGAGCGCGGAGTTGAAGGCGCTCATCCCGGGGTTGCCGATCGGGCCCGGCGGAAGGCCCTTGACGAGGTAGGTGTTGTACGGGTGCTTGATCTTCCGCAGTTTGTCGACGGAACCGATGTCGAGCCGGCTCTGGCCCTTGATGTAGTTGACGGTGGAGTCGAACTCCAGCCGTCCGACGGTCTCGGTGTTGCCCGGCTGGAGCCGGTTGTAGACGACCCGGGCGACCTTCTCGAAGTCCTCGCGGTGCTTGCCCTCGGCCTGGACGAGGCTGGCGACGGTGAGCAGTTCCAGCGGTGACTTCAGCCCCAGCCTCTCGGCCTCGGCCTTGAGGTCCTGCTGGCCGTACGCCTTGTTCGCCTCGGCGACCATCTTGGCGAGGATCGCCTCGGGCTTCATCCCCTTGGCGAGCGGATAGGTCGCCGGGAAGAGGAAGCCCTCCAGCGGGTCCTTGATGTCCCGGCCGCCCTTGGCCCAGGCGGGGAGACCCAGCGAGCCGGCCTTGTCCTTCGCGACGGCCGCGGTGGTGCCCTTCTTGATGGCGAGCCGCTTGTCGATCTCGGCGTAGACCTGGAAGTTGCGCTTGCCCGGGGTGACGATGAGGTTGTTGCGGCTCTTCGGGTCGAGCATCGTCAGCACGGCGTTCTTCCCCGACATGCCCTTCGGCAGGATGTAGACGCCTTCTTCGATGAGCTTGCCCTTGGCAGCGGAGACGAACGCGCCGGAACTCTTGACGACACCCTTCTTCTTCAGGATGTTGCCGATCTCCATCAGGCCCGCGCCCTGGGGCACCTCGACCTGGGTCGAGCCGCTGCCCGCCCCGGTGAAGTCCTCGGGCGGGCCGAATCTGCCCTCCCAGAACTGATAGCCGAAGTAGCCGGCACCGCCGAGCCCGCCGACGAGGACCAGGGAGACGACCAGACAGGCGCAGCCGTTGCGGCCCTTCTTCTTGCCCTTGCCCCGGCGCTCGTTGCCGGGGCCCCGGCGGCGGGTCTCGCCCGGGTCGTCGTCGTACGCGCCGTCGTCGTCCTCACCCCTGCCACCGCCGGCACCGGTGAAGAAGGGGTGCTTCTCCTCCTCCGGGGCCTCGGCCTCCCATTCGGTGGCCGAGGGCTCCGGCTCGGGTCTGCGGCGCGAGGGGGGCTCGGGCGGGGGGTAGGCGTCCGGTGTGGCGTAGTAGTCGGCGATGGGCTGCCGGCCGGTGTAGGCGGGGGCCGGGCCGCCGTATCCGTCGGCCGGGTTCCCGCCGTACGGCACCGCCGCCTGCCCGCCCGGGTCCCAGGCGCCCTCGTACTGCTGTGCGACCCCCTGGTCGTACTGCGGTACGGCCTGCGGGCCGGTCCCCTGGTCGTACTGCGGCGCGATCTGCTGCCCGGTTGCCGCGTCGTACTGCGGCACGGCCCCGGATCCCGCGTCGTACTGCGGCACGGCCCCGGATCCCGCGCCGTACTGCGGCACGGCCCCGGATCCCGCGCCGTACTGCGGCACGGCCCCGGATCCCGCGCCGTACTGCGGCACGGCCCCGGTCCCCGCCTCGTACTGCGGCACGGCCTGCTGCCCGGTCCCCTGGTCGTACTGCCGCCCGTCGTGGCCGCCGTCGAACTGGCCGCCGCCGTAGGGCTGTTGGCCGTACTGCTGCTGATAGCCCTGAGTGGTGTAGTCCTGCGGCTGCTGCGGGTACGGCTGCTCCGGCCGGCCGTACGGGACATGGCCGGATTCGGCCTGCTGCGCATACTGTCCCTGATCGCCCTGATCGCCGTACAAAGGGTCATCGGGATGCCACGGTTCGGAGCCGGGGCCCCGGCCATAATCAGTCATCGATCCCCTAGGGCCGCGAGACGGGGGCTGGACTGTTCCGCCTCTTTACTGTGCGGCAGCTGTTCGAACACCGCCGCATCGCGCGGAACGTTACCGTATCGCGATCAGACAACCACTTCGACGCCCTCACCGGGGGGTAGCCCTGACGCCCGTTCGGACTCCAGAGCGTTCTGAAGGATGACCACAGCGGCAGCCTGGTCGATGACAGAGCGACCCTTTTTGGACTTCACTCCGGAGGCACGCAGGCTCTGGCCGGCCGTCACTGTGGTCATCCTCTCGTCGACCAGCCGGACGGGGCATGGCGCGATATCTGCGGCCAGCTTCTGTGCGAACGCCCGCACCTTGGCCGCCGCCGGACCCTCCCCGCCGCTGAGCGAGCGGGGCAGGCCGACCACGACCTCGATCGGTTCGTACTCCTCGACGAGCTGCCCGAGCCGCCGGTGGGCGGCCGGGACATCGCGTCCCGGCACGGTCTCCACCGGGGTGGCGAGGACCCCGTCGGGGTCGCAGGAGGCGACCCCGATCCGGGCGTCTCCGACGTCGATCGCGAGACGGCGGCCCCGGCGCATCACGCGATCTCTGACAC
>NZ_JBSGUP010000784.1:0-3487 GCF_053607985.1 Streptomyces sp. NPDC055078 | reverse complement strand
GCCGGGTCCGGTGTTCCTACTTCACCTCGGTGAGACAGCCGCTCTCCACGTCGAAGACGAACCCGCGAAGGGAGTCGGTGTACGGCAGGAAGGGGTTGATGGTCAATCGGCGCATCGACTGGCGCACATCCTCTTCGAGGTCCTGGAATGCCTCCGGAGCCCACCAGGGGCGAATTCCCGTCTCCTCTTCGATATCCCGTTTGAACTCATCGTCCTTGAAGGTGAGCATTCCGCAGTCCGTGTGATGGATCAGCATGATGCGGCGGGTTCCCAGCAGACGCTGGCTGATCGCCAGCGAGCGGATGGCGTCCTCCGAGACGACTCCGCCCGCGTTACGGATGATGTGGGCGTCTCCCTCCTTCAGCCCCAGCATCGAGAAGATGTCCAACCGGGCGTCCATACAGGCGACGATCGCCAGCCGCCGGGCCGGCGGAAGTGCGAGCGGGCCCGCGAAGGCTGCCGCGTACGTTTCATTGTTGGCCAGGTATTCATCGACTACAGACATGGTTTCCTCGCGTTCTGGACACATCCGGTGAACCCGGATCTCCTCGCGCCGGAAAGGTACCGAGACGAAAATCGAACACGAAAGGAGCTGCGCCGGCGGGCGCCCCAGGAGGGCACCGCGCGGGAAACCGTCCGTACGCCTTTCGAATACGAGTACAACCGTTTCCGCGCACGGCCGGTCCGCCGGTGGCCGGGACCGTACCGGCACCTGGTGCCTCTGATGAGTTCGTGGCCCGTGCGACCGGAGAGGATCAGCTGTCCTACGGGCCCGCCGGCGAGGGTGAACCGGGGTCGCACCGGCGGACACGCTTCCGCCGCGCACCGGGTACGACAGGGGGGCGTCACTCCGACTCGGCGCACCGGAACACGGCGGCCTCCGGGCACCTGTGTGTCACCCCGAGGGCTTGCCGACGGCCGCCGTCTCGGTGCTGCCCGAACCGCCGGGGCCGCCCCGGCGCCCGGCGTCCGGGGCGGACTCGGGCCGGTGCGCTCGGGCCTGGGTGAGGACCGCGCGGCGGAAGGCGCGGCTGCGGCCTCCGCAGTCCGCGCAGATGGCCGGACTCCCCTCGGCCGAGGGGTCGCGGTCCATCTCCGCGGCGATATAGGAGTGGTCGCAGCGGTGACAGCGCACCCGGGTCTCCCAGATGTCGTCGACCTCGTCCCTCGGGTCGAGCCCCCGGCGCAGCACCGGGGAGGAGGCGACCCGCAGCGCCAGCAGATAGAGCACGATGCTCAGGACGAAGGTCAGCGGTGAGGACCAGGTGGCGCCGAAGGTGCCGGTGAATTCGAGGACCGCGATGCCGGTGAGGGAGGAGACCAGCCACACCACGGCCCCGGGGGCGATGGTGGCGACGCGTCCGGGGCGGAACTCGGGGAGGCCGTCGCGATCGCCCCCGCGGTGCAGGGCGAGGTGGGTGAGCATGATGCCGACCCAGCCGACGACGAACGCGCCCTGCCACGCCAGCGCGGTGAGCACATAGCTCAGCACATCCGTCAGCATGATCAGATACGTCACGAGGCTGGCCACCGCGAGCGCGGCGACGCGCGGGACGCGGATGTGGAAGAGCCGGGCGATGGTGGCTTCCAGATTGGTGGAGGCGACGTAGTAGTTGGCGGTGTTGATCCGTGACTGGGTCAGCCACACCACACCGAGTCCCCACACCCCCATCAGTCCCACGATGGTGTCGCCGATCGCGGTCTCGGTGGGTGCGCCCGCCTTGTTGGCGACCAGCACCAGGAAGATGCCGATGAGCCCGTTGACGAAGTAGCAGAAGAGATAGAACACCGGGCCGAAGGTCACGACACCGTGGTACCGGGTGTCCTTGGGCTTGCCGAAGCGCCCGAAGTCGACCGTGTACATCATGAAGACGAACACGCCCATGTAGACGAAGAACGCGTACAGCCAGCCAGGCGCTCCGAGGTCGGGGGCGATGTCGGGGGTGTGGCTGAGCCAGCCGGACGGTGGGTACTCGCGCACGGCCAGGATGATCACGATCATCAGACCGGTCCAGTACAGCGGGAGCAGCGCGCCGTTGAACTTGTCGAGCCAGCGCCGTACGCCGCCGATGGCCATGGGCACATTGCTGAGGATGGAGATCGCGTACCAGACCTCGATCTCCATGGCGCCGGTGTAGGCGTGCAGGGCGTGCGCGATGACGGAGCCCTCGAAGACGGCGTAGTAGATGGCCGTGGCCGCCAGGACGAGCGGGGCGAGCACGGAGCCGACGTAGCCGAAGACCCGCTGCGAGAGGAGGGCGACGGTCAGACCGGTGCGAGCCGCGTAGGAGGAGAGGACGTAGTTGACCGCTCCGAAGCAGCCGACCGCGAGCAGGATGCCGATGAGGGTGTTGACCGTGCCGACGGTCACGGCCAGGGTGGCGGCGGTGACGAGGTAGAACATCCCGCTGACGAGGGCGTACCAGGTCATCGTCAGCGAGAGCCGGCCGCTGCGCCAGGTGAGCGGAACGATGTGGGTCGAGTAGTCCTCGTTCGTCGCTTCCTTCACCACACGGGGGTCGTCGGTACAGGAGACATCGAGGGGGACGGGGGCAGAGACGTCCGCACGTGAAGAGGTCACGGGAAGTCCTCGGGGGAGGCCGCCGGATAGCGGGGCGTGAGCGTCGTCGTACGAGTGACGCGGGGGCGGCTTGGTCGGCCGTGAGGCGTCCGGCATGGGTGGCCTCGTGTGGCCACGCTCAGGGTCGCGGCGGCGGATTGTCAACGGTCTCGCCAGATTGTTTCCATAATTCAATGGAAAACATCATTGACGGGGGTCGTTGGCTACGGATTTCGCAGCGATCGGCGCGGGCGGGCAGGGAGCGGTCGCGGCCGGCACCGGAGGGCACACCGAAGGTCACGCCGGAGCGCGTGCCGAGGGACGACCGGGCGGCGGAGGGGGTTGACAGGCGGGAAGGCGTGTACGAAGAATGACCCCACTTGGTCGGACCATCTGACTATCTCGGCCCACCGGCAGGGCCACACCCGATCACCCTCTGAGGCACAGACATGGCTCCCACAGATCCCGAGACCCGCGTGCGTGAACTCGGTCTCGTCATCCCCGACTTCTCCGCCCGGGCCTACTACGGCTCCGACTACGGATCGATGAAGCCCCACCACATCACCGGCAGTCTGCTCTTCCTGGGCGGTCACACCGCGGACGACGCGGAGGGCCGTGTGCGCCACCCGGGCCGGCTGGGCGCGGATGTCACCGTCGAGGAGGGGTACGAGGCCGCGCGGCTGACCGCCCTCAACTGTCTGGGCGGGATCCGGCTCGCCCTCGGCTCCCTCAACCGTGTCCGGTCCCTTGTACGCTCGCTGTGCTTCGTGGTCTCCACCCCGGAGTTCGAGGATGTGCACAAGGTGTCGTCGGGTGCCACCGACCTCTTCCGCGATGTCTTCGGCCCCGAGGCGGGACTCGGCGGACGCGCCACCATCGGGGTGATGAGCCTGGCCAGGCGCAGCTGCTTCGAGAACTGGCTCACCG
>NZ_JBSGUP010000783.1:2479-3497 GCF_053607985.1 Streptomyces sp. NPDC055078 | reverse complement strand
GGTGGCGGCCTTACCGGCGGGCAGGCCGTTGTCCAGACCGGCGAGGAACCGGGCGCAGATCATGTCGACCGCGCAGGGCCGGGTGAAGGTCTCGGTGAGCTGGTCGAGGTCCAGGTGCGGGAAGGACTCGTGGAGGGAGAGGGCGGCGAATCCGGCGATCCTGCCGACGGCCTCGCCGAGTACGTCGGCGGGGATGGCGGGGGGGGTGGTCTGGATCATGAAGTTCCTTCCGAGGAAGAGGGCCGGCCCGGCGGGTGCCGGGCCGGGAGGGGAGGGTCAGGCCGGGCGGTGGGCGGTGATGGTGCGCACGCAGTAGTGGTTGGCCCGCCGGTTGATGCCGACGATCCGGACCTGGGCGACCACCGGGGCGATCTCTCCGGCCCGCAGGGCCCTCGCGATCTCCATGGCGCCGTCGTGGACGACCATCGAGCCGGTCTGGGTGTCCGGGTTGCCGGAGTGGAAGAGGGCCCGCATGGGGGTGACCTGCTCGACCAGGAAGTCGGCCAGCTCGTTGGCGGTGAGGGTGGTGGGGGTGATGGGCTTGCGGGCGGTGATGGTGGCCATGTCGAGCTCCCTGAGGGTTGTGGTGGTGTGTGTTACACCTTCTTCATTGACCAAAGCTCTCTGGGGTAACTCTTATATCCAAAGAGATTTGGTCAAGAGATCGTCAAGCTGGCAGGTCAGGTGATGGTGAACAGGTCAAGCTGCTCGGGCGTCTGGTCGTCGGCCGCCATTGGGGGCAGCTCCTCCATCGGCCGCTGATTGAGTTCCGGCAGGACCGGCTTGGGCTCCGGGTTCTCCGCGTCCGCACGCAGCTCGGCGACCACCGCCGGGTCAAGGCGGTGCTCCGCGATCTCCTCCTCGGTCGGCACCCATCCGGCCGGCCGCCGGTGGATCCGGTACGCGATGCCGTTCACCTTCGCCCAGGCGTTCCACAGCCGGTCTTGCAGGTCCTGCCAAGCCATCAGCCGCTGGCGGGCCGCCCGGAACGCCGCGCTCGCCGCCTTGCGCTTCGCCT
>NZ_JBSGUP010000783.1:0-2469 GCF_053607985.1 Streptomyces sp. NPDC055078 | reverse complement strand
GCCGATCTTGTCGTAGTCGATGTCGGGGACCTCTTCGAGGACGAGTTCTTCGACCTCGCTCTTGGGGACCACTTCGTAGACGTAGCCGGAGCGGGGTTCGAGCAGCAGGGCGTCGCCGGGCCAGCCTTCGGGCCTGCTCGCCGTGGAGGAGGGGGCGCAGCCGCTCGCACTCCTGCTCGCGGTTCATCTCCACCGGCTGGGGCTTCCAGCGCTTGCAGACCATGGCGGCCCGGCGGCCGTCGACGGTGACCAGGATGGGGCGCCGCCTGGTCGCATCCGGGGCGCCGACCGTGAGGAACCCTGCCTTCACGAGGGCGCTCAGGCGGTGGTTGGAGATGGCCCGGCCCGCGGTACCTGGCTGGTCCTGGCAGTACAGCGTTCCGAACGCGTGCCGGTAGAGCCGTCCGGCCGCTGCGGCGATGACGAGTTCGGACTGACCGGCCGACCAGCCGAGGGCCGCGGCCTGCTCACGCTGGAGCCGCCGCTCCGCCGGGTCCTCGACCGGCGGGGCGGGCTCGGGTGCCGGGGGCTCCTCGGGCTCCGGCACATCCACGGGCGGGGCGGGCTCCGGCACGTCGGCCGGTGGCTCCTCCACCGCCGGGGCCGGGGCCGGGGCCGCTTCGGGCCCGCCGACCGGGGCCGTCTCGGCGGGCGCGGCCGGGACGGGCTCGATGGCCCGGATGAGGCCGCGCAGGGGGCCACCTGACCACCGGTCACCCTGGTATTGGAAGCCGTGTTCTTCCAGGTGCTGTTTCACCGCCGTGAGGAGCGACCGGGACGACGCCGCCTCGGTGAACTTCTGGCCGTCCGGCGCGCTGATCGTGACCGGCTCGTACAGCTTGTGAGGCTTCCCCTGGCCGTCGAGGTAAGTCAGCGTGGCCTCGGTGGCGTCCCACTCGGACACGACCTTGACCCGCTTGGGGACCTTCGGGTCGCTGCGCCGCTTCTCCTTCGGCTTGGCGGCCTGGGCCGCGCGGACCGCGCTCGCCGGGTTCGCCTCGGAGGCCGCCCATGCCGACTTGGTGCCGGGAACCTTGCCGTCCGCGAGGAACGCCTGCATCGCTTCTTCGGGGCAGCGGGCGACGATCTTGCTGTAGTCGATGGTGAACGTGCCGAGTGATCCGGCGTCGGTGGCGTCCTCCAGCGTCATCACCTGCTTCGGGGCCAGCCGCAGGTTCCACGCGATGCTCAGCGTCTTCGGGTTGACCCGCTTCACCTGGTACCAGGAGCCGCCGTACCTGGCGAAGTCGCCGGCGGCGAAGTCATCGGCCTCCCACAGCTTCACGCCGTCCGTCTTGGCCTTCTCGACAATGCCCTCCCAGTGGGCGATCTCCTCGTTCAGGTCCTCGATCCGCCGGTCGTACCGGCTGGTGTCGGATGCCCCCTGGCGCTCGCGCTCGTTCCATCGGAGGTCCGCCCGCAGCTTCTCCAGCCGCCGCCGGGTGCGGTTGGGGTCGTAGCGGCGCTCCTCGTACTTTCCGGCGGCCTCCGCCCGGTGGCCGTAGTGGGCGGCCTTGCCGCGCTCCTCGATCGACTTCCGCATGTGGTTGTCGCTGCGCTCGATGGCGCGACGGTGGCCGCGCTCACTGTGGTGGCCGACGAGGATCGGCTGGCCGGGCTCGATGCCGTCCAGCGCGCCCAGCGCCGCCTTGTGCCGGGCGTCGCTGTTGCTCGCGGCCCGGTCGGCGCGGTCGCCGTACCGCTCGGCACGGTCACCGGCTCGGTCCAGCCGCTCAGCTTCGGCCTCAGCGAAGCTGCGCCGCTGGCTCTCGTCAATCTCGACGGTGACCTCGTATCCGGCGTCCCGCAGTGCGGCGGTCGCGCGGTTGATCCGCCAGGTGTCGGCCTCCCGGTCACGCGAGCGCTGGATGCCGAGCATCCCAAGGGAGCGGAAGGGCCGGAAGCCGAACGGCCGGACCAGCTCGAAGACGCCGTCACCCTTTCTGGAACCGTCCAGGAGCGTCCCCTCCGCCCGCGTGTGGGTGATGGTGACCGACGCCTTGGGTGCCGCCGGGGACTGCTCCTCCTCCCCTTCCGGCTCCGCCGGGTCCTCGAGGACCGCCGTGCCGGCCGCCGGCTCCGGCTCCACCTCGGGCTCCGGCTCGGGCTCGGAGGTGGTGGTGGGCGGCTCCTCGCGGATCCGCTCGACGGCCCCGTTGCTGATCGTGGTCCAGGGGCGCGGCTTGCCGTCGATGTAGCGGACACAGACCGTGAACGACCAGCCGCCGTCCTCGCTGGCCCAGCGCTCGATGTCGTCGGCGCGGGCGGCGACCGTCTCGTCCGCGTGCTGGGTGAGGGTGAGGACGTACGTGGCGACGCGCTCGCCGTCGCGGTACTCCCCCTCAACGCGGAAGTCCTTCCCGCGGCCCTGGGTGAGACCCGCCCGGCGCAGGGCGCGGGCGATGGCGATGCTGGGGGTGCGGGCGGTCTGAACGACTGCCATGGGTTCCCTCCTTCGGGGATGGGGAC
>NZ_JBSGUP010000782.1:0-3515 GCF_053607985.1 Streptomyces sp. NPDC055078 | reverse complement strand
CCGCGCTGCGCCCGCGCGGCACCCAGCCCCCGGCGGACGACGGCAGCCGGCGCGGCATCCCGTCCCCGGCGGACGGTGGCCGTTCGCGTTCCACCCGGCCCCCGACCGCCGGCGGACCCCGGCGCGGCACACCCTCGCCCCCGGACGGCGGGGAACTCCCGCGCCGGGTGAGGCAGTCCCATCTCGTCCCGCAGCTGCGTGAGGGAGCCGGCCCGACCGGGGACCCGGAGCCCCGGTCCGTCGAGCCCCCGGAGCGTACTCCCGAGCAGGTTCGGGACCGTATGACGGCGTACCGCGACGGCTGGGTACGGGGCGGCGGCGCCGCGCCCGGCAGGCCGGACCCGGGCATCGCCCACCACGACACCTACGCGTCCGGCTCCGCCACGTCCGGCACGCCCAACCCCGGCACCGAAGGAGACCGAGCATGATCCAGTACGAATCCGCCACAGCACACCACCACTCCGGAGACCTGGACTGGCTGCTGGACGATCTCGTCCTCAGGGCAGGCGAGGTGCGGCACGCGGTGGTGCTCTCCACCGACGGGCTCCCTGTGGGTGCGTCCCGGGGACTGACACGGGAGGACGCCGAGCATCTGGCGGCCGTCTCCTCCGGATTCCACAGTCTCGCCAAGGGCACGGGCCGGCACTTCAACGCCGGGAGCGTGCGTCAGACCATGGTGGAGATGGACGACGGCTTCCTCTTCGTCGCGGCGGCCGGGGACGGATCCGCTCTCGCCGTCCTCACCTCGGCCGCCGCCGACATCGGGCTGGTCGCCTATGAGATGGCCCGCCTCGTCAAGCGGGTCGGCGAGCATCTGCGCACTCCTCCGCGCGCGATGGCGACCTGAAGGACCACTGAGGCGACAGATCATGACTGAGGTGACAGGACCCGATGGCCGCCCCGGCAGCCGGTGGTACGACGCGGAAGCCGGGCCACTCGTCCGGCCGTACGCGATGACCGGCGGGCGGACAGCACCCGGGCCCGGCCACACACCGTTCGACCTCATCGCGCTCGTTGACATCGCTGTCGGCGCGCCCATCCCGGGCGAAACGTCTCTGCTGGGGCCGGAACACCGCACACTGCTCACCCTCTGCCACCGCGAGACCCAGTCCGTGGCCGAACTGGCGGCCGATACCGATCTGCCGGTGGGTGTCGTCCGGGTACTTCTGGGGGATCTCCTGGAGGCCGGTCAGATCAGGGTCAGCCGACCCGTGCCACCCGCGCAACTGCCCGACGAGCGGCTTCTCAGGGAGGTGATCGCGGGGTTGAAAGCCTTGTAGGCGCCCGCGGTGGCCGCCATTGCCACGCGTCTCCGGGCGGGACATATTCGACATCGCCGTAATGGGAGCCTTCGATGCCGTCCTGCCCGTACTCGAAGAAGGTCCGGATATACCGCAGTCCCCGCCGGAGGGCTCGCCGGATCATTCGCCCGTTGTGCGGTGAGCGGGCACCGGGAGGTGTCGCATGGTCAGGGCACCCGTCCCGCCGGTCGCACGCGCCTGAGAAGCAGTCCGTCTCCTCGCAGAGAGAAGTGACAGATGGCCTCGGAAAATCACTCCGCCGCCGGCGGGGAGTCCACTGCCCTCGCATTGAAAATCCTGGTCGCCGGCGGGTTCGGTGTGGGGAAGACCACTCTTGTCGGAGCGGTGAGCGAAATACGGCCACTGCGGACCGAGGAACAGCTCAGCGAGGCGGGCAGCACGGTCGACGACACCGGGGGTGTCGACCACAAGACCACCACCACCGTGGCGATGGATTTCGGGCGCATCACCATCCGCTCCGACCTGTCCCTCTATCTTTTCGGTACGCCAGGACAGGACCGATTCTGGTTTCTGTGGGACGAGTTGTCCCAAGGCGCTCTCGGAGCGGTCGTACTGGCCGACACCAGGCGTCTCACGGACTGCTTTCCCGCCGTCGACTACTTCGAGCAGCGCCGCATCCCGTTTGTCGTCGCGGTCAACTGCTTCCCCGGAGCGCGGACATATGACGCGGACGAGGTTTCCCGTGCCCTCGACCTGGACCATGGAACACCGGTGGTGCTGTGCGACGCGCGGGATCGCGAGTCCGGGAAGGAGGTACTCATCCGTCTCGTTGAATATGCCGGTCGAATGTACGCGGCACGACTAATCGATTCGGTGGGCTAGTTGCACCTTGCCCTGCCGTCCCGTGTGCGAAAGGCTGATGGGCAACACGGGGAACGAATGAGCGGGGAGGGATCGAACATGCCGTTGGACAAAGGGCTTGACTGGCTGCTCGACGATCTGACGAAGCGGATCGCACACATCAGGCACGCGCTCGTGCTGTCCAACGACGGCCTGGTGACCGGGGCGAGCACCGGACTGGCGCGCGAGGACGCCGAGCACCTCGCGGCCGTCTCCTCCGGTCTGCACTCCCTGGCCCGTGGCTCCGGCCGTCACTTCCGGGCGGGCAGAGCCCGCCAGACCATGGTCGAGTTCGACGAGGCCCTGCTCTTCGTCACGGCCGCCGGGGAAGGCAGTTGTCTGTGCGTCCTGAGCGAGGCCGAGGCCGACGTCGGGCAGATAGCCTACGAAATGACGCTCATGGTGAACCGGGTCGGTGAGCATCTTGGCGTCGAGGCCAGACAACTGGGCGGGAACAGCCGCTGACCAGCGGAGACCGACTCTGCTCCGGGTCGGCGCGCAGCCGCGTGCAGTCCGGTCCGCAGAGTTATCCACAGGCTGGAGCGGGGTGTTGCCGCTCCGGGCTATGGTCGTCACCGAGAGTATTCGCGGCTCACGGGGGAGACCATCATGGAGGTACGGGAAGCAGCGCCCGCGGTGGCGTTGGAAGCGGAAGCGCGCGCACTGGCTCCGGGCCGGGCGGCACAGGAGCTGGAGCTGAGGCGGGGCGAGTTCGAGCTCGCGGCCCAGCTGGGGCACATCCGCGTCACACCCGGGGCGAGCGGTGGACCACCGCGGGTCGCCCAGCGGGAGATCGACCGGCTGCGCGGCGCCGATGGCTTCCCGGACGCGCTGCGTGACCGGGTGCGCACCGTCGGCACCGCCCAGGGAGCACAGCGGCTCGCCATCAGCCCGGGCCGCTTCACCCGCCTCGCGCGTACGGGCCACTTCGCCCCGATCCGCTTCTATCTCAACCGCTATCGCGCGGTCGTCTGGCGCTATCTCGCCGATGACCTCGACGACTTCGCCCTGGACCACCCGGCCCTGTTGACGGGCCGGACACCGCCGGGGCTGCGGGTGCTGCTGGACGCGGGGGAGGACCGGCGCCCTCGCGGCTGGCGGGGCAGACGGCTCGGACTGCTGCTCCGGGCGGCGGGCGGCCCCTGGGAGCGGGCGGCGGCCATTGCCGCGCTGCTCGATCCGGTCGCGGTGGCCGAGGTGGTGCCCGATCCCGATGAGCGGTCATATCTGCGGGTGCTGCGGCCCGCGTTCATCCCGGCCCGCCCCGAGTCGCCTGCGGCCCATGAGGTGGTGGAGCGGCTGCTGCTGGCGGAGCATCCCGACGAGATCCTGTGGCACCGGGCGAAGCTGGCC
>NZ_JBSGUP010000781.1:0-3524 GCF_053607985.1 Streptomyces sp. NPDC055078 | reverse complement strand
GGGCGAAGCTGGCCCGCGCGGTGCGGGAAGCCCGGGAGACGCGCTCCGCGCCCCGGCACACCGGGTCGGCCGAGCCGGCCGTCGCCCGTGGCACGACGGCCGTGTCCGCCGGGTCGGACGGTCGGGCCTGCCCGGAGGGCTCCGGGGCCCGCGCCGGACGCCTCGCGGCGCAGGGTGACGCGTCGTCGACCGCCGCACCCGCCGCACTCGCCGGTGGAGCGGGCGCGCGCCGCGCCCTTCGCCTCGGCGCCACGGGGCCCACCGCTCCCACCGGGCCCGGGAGGCCCCCTGGGGCCCCCGGTCCGACAGCGGTCGGCCACCCTGTCGTCCGGGGCGCGAGGCCCGTCCCGGTGCGACCTGTCCCGCATGGCACCGGCCTGCTCAGAAGGCTGCTCCGCCGAACGGCGGGCCGGGATTCGGCGCCGGGCACAGGTGGCTCCGTCGAGCCCGTACGGGGACACAGCGCCCGGGTCCGCCCCGGCGGGCGTGCTCCGGAGCCCACCGCGGACCCAGGTCACCCCGGACGGCGTGCCGGGCCGCCTGGCCGCGCGGGCGCGGATCCGTCCAGGACGGCGTGCGAGGGGCCGACGGGGAACCCGTGCACCGGCTCCTGTTCCAGGGGCGGACCCAGCCGGGTGCCGGCCGGGTCTCCGCCGTGGCAGGCGGGTACGGGGGTACGGCACGTTCCCGGGGCGCCGAGCCGGGCCGGGAGCGGGGGAGGGGACGGTGCCCCGGGCTCGGGCCCCGGGCCCAGGGGGCGCTGAGACGAGTCCCACCGGCCAGGGGGCTCGCGTCAGGAGGCCGTTTCGCGCGGGACCGGGGGAACAGTGGCACCGCCGCCGGTCTCGACCGCCTGGACCACGGCCTGGTGGAGCGTGCGGCTCGCGTCCTCCGAGTCGCAGGGGATGGGGCTGCCCGACATCGTGAACCAGTCGGAGGCGCCGCTGTACTGCACCGCGACACGGGCTTCGTCCCCCGCCCAGGTGGTGTGCACGGTGAGATCCCCGGTCAGTACGCCGACCTCATCGGTGAGCACCCCTCCGCGCCCGGAATACACACCTGTGGTCGTCCACGATGCCCAGCTCATCCTCCCAGGCTCGCACCGCCGGGCCCGATGCGCGACCGATGTGCACACAGCTCTGTTCACAGTTCTGCGGAGGCGTCGGCCGTCCCCCGCTCTCACCTGGTCGGACGCGGGACGGACGGGTGTATGAAGCTCCGCTGTGGACCCGCTTAAGAAATCCTCGATGGACTCCTGGAGCCCCGCTGGGCAGATTGGTGCCGATCTCGTTGACCGCCACTGTCATGGTTCGTCCCGGTTGCCGGAACCGGCGGGGTCGGCCATGTTCACTCTTGATCGCCCGACCTCATGCCTGGAGCCGCCCCGATGAAGGCACTTGTCAAGCAGCATGCCGAGCCCGGCCTGTGGCTCATGGATGTGCCGGAGCCCGGGAGCGGCCCCGGGGATGTGCTGATCAAGGTGCTCCGCACCGGCATCTGCGGCACCGATCTGCACATCCGGTCCTGGGACGCCTGGGCCCGGCGGGCGGTCAGTGCGCCGAGGGTGCTCGGCCACGAGTTCGTCGGTGAGGTCGCCGTCGTCGGAGCGGACGTCCGGGACATCGCGGTGGGCGACACCGTCAGCGGGGAGGGGCATCTCGTCTGCGGAAGGTGTCGCAACTGTCTCGCCGGGCGGCGCCACCTGTGCCGTAGCACCGTCGGCCTCGGGGTCGGACGCGATGGCGCGTTCGCCGAGTACGTCACCCTGCCGGCGTCCAATGTGTGGGTGCACCGGACCCGGGTGGACCTGGACATCGCCGCGATCTTCGATCCCTTCGGGAACGCCGTGCACACCGCGCTCTCCTTCCCGCTGGTCGGCGAGGACGTCCTGATCACCGGAGCGGGGCCGATCGGCATCATGGCCGCCGCCGTGGCCCGGCACGCGGGCGCCCGCAATGTCGTGGTCACCGACGTCAGCGAGCCCCGTCTTGAACTCGCCCGCAAGGCGGGTGCCACCCTCGCGCTGAATGTGTCCGACCACGGCATCGCCGAGGCACAGCGGCGGCTGGGCCTCAAGGAGGGCTTCGATGTCGGCCTGGAGATGTCGGGCCGGGCCGAGGCCGTCCGGGACATGGTCGACAACATGACGCACGGCGGCCGGATCGCCATGCTGGGTCTGCCCGCGCAGGAGTTCGCCGTCGACTGGTCGAAGATCGTGACCTCGATGATCACCGTCAAGGGTATCTACGGCCGGGAGATGTACGAGACCTGGTACGCGATGACGGTTCTGCTGGAGGCAGGTCTCGACCTCAGCCCGGTGATCACCGGCAGCTACGGGTACCGGGACTTCGACGCCGCCTTCGACGAGGCGGCCACCGCCCGCAGCGGCAAGATCATCCTCGACTGGACCCGCTGACATGAGCCCGCCGATCCGCTGCCGGGCGCCCGGCACCCGGTCTCCCGGAGTTGCGGACGAAGCCAGATCAGCCCTGCCCGGACGCCCCGTGCCTGACTGTCCCGTGCCTGACTGTCCCGTGCCTGACCGTCCCGTGCCTGACTGTCCCGTTACTGACCGCACCGACCGTTCCGTGCCCGGGCGCCCCGGCCGCCCTGTGCCCGAGCGCACCGATGACATCGTGCCCAAGCGCATCAAGGGCCCCCTGCCCGACCGGCTCACACCCCCCGACAGTTCCGATTCCGACCGCATCAGGCCCGAGTGCCCCGTGCCGCTCGGTCCGGGAGCGCTGATCCCTGCACGGGCTGCACGGGCTGTACGGGCTGCACGGCGGTGCGGGGACCCGGGCACGCCGCTCCGCACCGTCCATCGGCACCCCGCCGTACGGGCGGGCCCGTCGGGGCCGCTCCGGTGATCCGGTCCATGAACTCTGTCCTCCGGCCGCCGGTCCGATCCCCCGCCGCCGGGGCCACGCACCCGCCCGCCACCCACCAGGGAGCGATCCTCGTATGTACGCGTCAGTCCGTGACGGCCTCCTCACCACCCTCGACGAGATCCGCGACGCGGGTCTCCACAAGCCCGAGCGCGTCATCGGCACCCCGCAGCGAGCGACTGTCTCCGTCGCTTCCGGGGAGGTCCTCAACTTCTGCGCGAACAACTACCTCGGCCTCGCCGACCACCCCGAGGTCATCGCCGCGGCGAAGGCGGCGCTGGACCGCTGGGGCTACGGCATGGCGTCCGTACGGTTCATCTGCGGTACCCAGGACGTGCACAAGGAACTGGAGGCGCGGCTCTCGGCGTTCCTCGGGCAGGAGGACACCATCCTCTACTCCTCCTGCTTCGACGCCAACGGCGGTGTCTTCGAGACTCTCCTCGGCCCCGAGGACGCGGTCATCTCCGACGCGCTCAACCACGCCTCCATCATCGACGGCATCCGGCTCTCCAAGGCCGGCCGCCACCGCTATGCCAACCGCGACCTCGCCGACCTGGAACAGCGGCTCAAGGAGACCCAGGACGCCCGCCGCCGCCTCGTCGTCACCGACGGCGTCTTCTCCATGGACGGCTATGT
>NZ_JBSGUP010000780.1:0-3526 GCF_053607985.1 Streptomyces sp. NPDC055078 | reverse complement strand
GGCGTACGCGACGGCCGGGGGCTCTTCCCGTGTCGGGGCCCGTGCCCAGTAGGAGGAATCAGTAGGAGGAACCGGACACGCCGAGCGCGCCCGTGGGGTGCCAGACCGTCTTGGTCTCCAGGAACGCGGTCATCCGGCCGGTGCCGGGGTCCGCCGCGTAATCCTCCGGCCGGGGGCGCAGCACCCGCTTCATATTGTCCGCCGCCGCGATCTCCAGTTCCTTCGCCAGTACGGCGTCGGCGCCGGTCAGATCGATGGCGTTGACGTCCTGGTGCGCGGCGAGCGGGGCCGCGATCTCCGCCGTACCGCCGGTCAGGATGTTGACCACTCCGCCGGGCAGATCGGAGGTCGCCAGCACCTCGCCCAGACTGAGCGCGGGCAGCGGGGACCGCTCGCTCGCGATCACCACGGCCGTATTACCGGTGGCGATGACCGGCGCGATCACCGAGACCAGGCCCAGGAACGACGAATCCTGAGGGGCGAGCACGGTGACGACGCCGGTGGGCTCGGGGGTGGAGAGATTGAAGTACGGGCCCGCGACCGGGTTCGCCCCGCCGACGATCTGGGCGATCTTGTCCGTCCAGCCCGCGTACCAGACCCAGCGGTCGACCGCCGCGTCCACCCGCGCCGCCGCCCTGGACTTCGACAGCCCCTCCGCGTCCGCGACCTCCCGTACGAACTGCTCCCGACGGCCCTCCAGCATCTCGGCGACGCGATAGAGGATCTGGCCCCGGTTGTACGCGGTCGCGCCCGACCAGCCGCCGAACGCCTTGCGCGCGGCGACCACCGCGTCCCGGGCGTCCTTGCGCGACGCGCGCGGGGCGTTGGCCAGCCACTTGCCCTTGGTATCGGACACTTCGTACACCCGGCCGCTCTCGGAGCGGGGGAACTTGCCCCCGACGTACAGCTTGTAGGTCTTGAAGACGGTCAGTCGGGATGTGTCAGACATCGAGGTACGCCTCCAGGCCGTGACGGCCGCCTTCGCGGCCGAAGCCCGACTCCTTGTATCCGCCGAACGGCGAGGTCGGGTCGAACTTGTTGAACGTATTGGCCCAGACGACGCCCGCCCGGAGCTTGTTCGCGACCGCGAGGATGCGCGAGCCCTTCTCGGTCCAGATGCCCGCAGACAGGCCGTACTGGCTGTTGTTGGCCTTGGCGACCGCCTCGTCCGGCGTGCGGAACGTCAGCACCGAGAGCACCGGGCCGAAGATCTCGTCGCGGGCGACGGTGTGCGCCTGGGTGACATTGGTGAACAGGGTGGGGGCGAACCAGTACCCGGAGGAGGGGAGTTCGCACGGGGCGGACCAGCGGTCGGCGCCCTCCGCCTCGCCCGTCCGCACGAGAGCGGTGATACGGGCGAGCTGCTCGGCCGAGTTGATCGCGCCGATGTCCGTGTTCTTGTCCAGCGGGTCGCCGAGGCGCAGGGTGGCGAGCCGGCGCTTGAGGGAGTCCAGCACCTCGTCCTGGACCGACTCCTGGACCAGCAGCCGGGAGCCCGCGCAGCAGACCTGGCCCTGGTTGAAGAAGATGCCGTTGACGATGCCCTCGACCGCCTGGTCGATCGGCGCGTCGTCGAACACGATGTTCGCGCCCTTGCCGCCCAGCTCCAGGGTGACCTTCTTGTCCGTCCCCGCGATCTCCCTCGCGATCGCCTTGCCGACCGCCGTGGAGCCGGTGAACGCGACCTTGTCGATGCCCGGGTGCGTGACCAGCGAGTGGCCCGTGCGGCCGTCGCCCGTCACGATGTTGACGACGCCCCTCGGCAGGCCCGCCTGGCGGCAGATGTCCGCGAAGAACAGCGCGGAGAGCGGGGTCGTCTCGGCCGGCTTGAGGACGACCGTGTTGCCCGTCGCGAGCGCCGGGGCGATCTTCCAGGCCAGCATCAGCAGCGGGAAGTTCCAGGGGATGACCTGGCCCGCCACCCCGAGGGGCCTCGGGTCCGGGCCGAAGCCGGCGTGGCCCAGCTTGTCCGCCCAGCCCGCGTAGTAGAAGAAGTGCGCCGCGACCAGGGGCAGGTCCGCGTCCCGGGTCTCCCGGATCGGCTTGCCGTTGTCCAGTGTCTCCAGCACCGCCAGCTCACGGCTGCGCTCCTGGATGATCCGCGCGATACGGAACAGATACTTCGCCCGCTCAGCGCCGGGCAGCGCCGACCACTTCTCGAACGCCTTCCGGGCGGCCTTCACCGCGCGGTCGACGTCCTCCGCGGTGGCCTGGGTGTACTCGGCGAGAACCTCCTCGGTGGCCGGGGAGAGCGTCTTCGCCCGGTCGTTGCCGCTGGACTCCGCGAACTCCCCGTCGATGAAGAGGCCGTACGACGGTGCCAGATCGACGATCGCGCGGGACTCGGGGGCGGGTGCGTACTCGAAAGCGGATGCCATGGCGATCAGTCCACCGTTACGTAGTCGGGGCCGGAGTAGCGGCCCGTGGCCAGCTTCTGGCGCTGCATCAGAAGATCGTTGAGCAGGCTCGACGCGCCGAACCGGAACCAGTGGCCGGCCAGCCAGTCCGCGCCCGCCGTCTCGTTGACCAGCACCAGGAACTTGATCGCGTCCTTGCTGGTACGGATACCGCCGGCCGGTTTCACCCCCACCTGCACTCCCGTCTGCTCCCGGAAGTCCCGCACGGCCTCCAGCATCAGCAGGGTGTTCGGCGGGGTCGCGTTCACCGCGACCTTGCCCGTCGACGTCTTGATGAAGTCCGCCCCCGCGAGCATGCCGAGCCAGCTCGCCCGGCGGATGTTGTCGTACGTCGACAGCTCACCCGTCTCGAAGATCACCTTCAGCCGGGCCGGGCCCGCCGCCTCCTTGATCGCGCGGATCTCCTCGTACACCTTCAGATACTTCCCCGCGAGGAACGCCCCCCGGTCGATCACCATGTCGATCTCGTCCGCACCCGCCGCGACCGCGTCCCGGGTGTCCGCGAGCTTCACCTCCAGCGAGGCCCGGCCTGCCGGGAACGCCGTCGCCACCGAGGCGACCTTGACGTCCGAGCCCCTCAGGGCGGCCTTCGCGGTCGCGACCATGTCCGGGTAGACACACACCGCCGCCGTCGCGGGCGTCTCCCGGTCGGTCGGATCCGGGCGCACGGCCTTCGCGGCGAGGGAGCGGACCTTGCCGGGCGTGTCCGCGCCCTCCAGCGTGGTGAGATCGATCATCGAGATCGCGAGATCGATCGCGTACGCCTTGGCGGTCGTCTTGATCGACCGCGTGCCGAGCGTCGCGGCACGGGCTTCGAGTCCGACCGGGTCGACGCCGGGGAGCCCGTGGAGGAAGCGGCGGAGGGTCTGGTCGGATGCGGTGATGTCGGTTGCGGTGATATCGGGCGCGAGGGGCATGGTCACCACCAGAGCATATCTACGCGCGTAGCAGCCTGTACAGGGGGTGGGGGCGGGTCCGCTGGCGCGGGCGCTTGTGGCCCCGGAGCGCGGGTGCGCGGGTGCGCGGGGCCTTGCGCGGTGTGGCGCGGCATGATCCAAGCGTGGGGGACCGAAGCCGAGCCCGCCTTCGAGCGGTGGACGCGGTGGGCG
>NZ_JBSGUP010000779.1:0-3541 GCF_053607985.1 Streptomyces sp. NPDC055078 | reverse complement strand
GCCCGGGGAAGAGGCTCGGACGGGCCTCCTCGCGCAGGGACTGGCTCGCGGCCAGCGGCTGGGGAGGCATCGAGCGCGCGGCGGGCACGACGGCCGGCAGGGACGAGCCGGGCAGGGACGGCCCCGGCAGGGTGCGGGTCGTCGCCGGCTCGGCGCCCAGCTCATCCGCGGGCACCGCCTGCTGGGCGGCCCGGCGCGCACCGTAACGCCGGTGCACCGCCTGCTTGGTGACCCCGAGCGCCGAGCCCACCGCGTCCCACGAGAAGCCCAGCGAGCGATCGAAGTCCACCGCCGCCGTCACCAGCGTCTCCACACTGTCCCGCAACTCCTGCGCGAGCCGGACGGTCGGTGCGGGAGCTCTGCCGTAGACGACGAAACCGGTGGAGGGACCGGAGCGCCGCGGGCGGTAGACATTGCCCAGCTGCGCGGTGAGCGTGCGCAGTGCGTCCACCTGCCGGCGGACCCGCTCGATGTCCCGCACCAACAAGTGCAGACTTGCCCGGGTTTGGGCGTCGTGGGTTGCGTGGTCGGCCATTGGGAAGCCTCTCGGACCGGCGTTGAAAGGGGTCGGGCCGCATCGGGGGGCGGCCCGCTTCGGTCAATCTCTCTTGACCAACGCTCCACCCGCCGATGTGGTCACGGTGCGGGGGCGTAAGCGCATATGCGCAGGGCGCGCGGGCTTCCGTACGCCCCCTGCGACCAACCGCCATAGACTGGTGCGCTGCTCGTCGACTCTTGTCACCGCTCGTTACCGGGCCTGCCGTGGCGACGGGCCTGTACCAGCACACACCAGCCTGAGAGGCAGTCAGCCACCGATGAAGCTCGTCTTCGCAGGCACCCCCGAGGTCGCCGTCCCCGCCCTGGACGCCCTGATCGCCTCCGACCGGCACGAGGTCGCCGCGGTCGTCACCCGGCCCGACGCGCCCGCCGGCCGCGGGCGGCGGCTGGTGGCCAGCCCGATCGCCCAGCGGGCCGAGGAGGCCGGGATCGAGGTACTGAAGCCGGTTCGGCCGCGGGACGAGGGCTTTCTCGCCAGGCTGCGCGAGATCGCGCCCGACTGCTGTCCGGTCGTCGCCTACGGCGCGCTCCTGCCGAAGGCCGCCCTCGGCATCCCCGTACGCGGCTGGGTCAATCTGCACTTCTCACTGCTGCCCGCCTGGCGCGGTGCCGCGCCCGTCCAGCACGCGCTGCTCGCCGGGGACGAGCTGACGGGCGCCTCGACCTTTCTGATCGAGGAGGGCCTCGACTCGGGCCCGGTGTACGGCGTGATCACCGAGCACATCCGGTCCACCGACACCAGCGGCGATCTGCTCACCCGGCTCGCTTTCGCCGGTTCGGGGCTGCTCGCCGCCACCATGGACGGCATCGAGGACGGGACCCTGGAGGCGGTGCCGCAGCCGTCCGACGGGGTCTCGCTCGCCCCGAAGATCACCGTCGAGGACGCCCGCGTCGACTGGAGCGCCCCCGCCCTGCGCGTGGACCGCGTCGTCCGCGGCTGCACCCCGGCCCCGGGCGCCTGGACGGAGTTCCGCGGCGAGCGGCTCAAGCTCATCTCCGTACATCTCGTCGGTGACCGTACGGACCTGGCCCCCGGTGTACTCGACGCGGGCAAGAACCGGGTGTACGCGGGCACCGGGTCGCACGCCGTCGAACTGGTCTGGGTCCAGCCGCAGGGCAAGAAGCCGATGCGGGCCGCCGACTGGGCCCGGGGGGTGCGGATCGCCCCCGGGGAGCGGGTCGGCACGGACGCCGTACCGCACTGAGGGGGCGGGGACGGGGACGCCGTACGAGGGTGACACGACGCTGACCGGGGGGCGTCGGCGCAGGGGGCCCGACCCGGCGGGGCATCGCGCCGTACCGGCCCGGCGCGCGGCGGAGGCGCGGCGCCGTCGTGGCACCCGGGTACCAGGGCACTCGGGTGCGCCACGACGGCTCCGGGCCCGCGGTGGCCCGGCGGCACACCGCCAGGACCCGCGCCGGGTAGGGACTACGCTGGTGAGGTTGGACCCTGACGACAGCGGAGCACCTTTGAGCGACCAGGCACGCCCCCACCGGCCTCGCCGACCCCACAAGCCCCACCGCCGCCCCCAGAAGGACCCCGTGCGGATCCTCGCGTTCGAGGCGCTGCGGGCCGTGGACGAGCGGGACGCCTACGCCAACCTCGTCCTGCCGCCGCTGCTGAAGAAGGCCCGCGAGCGGGCCGACTTCGACGCCCGGGACGCCGCGCTCGCCACCGAGCTGGTGTACGGGACGCTGCGCCGCCAGGGCTCCTACGACGCGATCATCGCGGCGTGTGTCGACCGCCCGCTGCGGGAGGTGGACCCCCCGGTGCTCGATGTGCTCGCCCTCGGCGCGCACCAACTGCTGGGGACCCGGATTCCCAGCCACGCCGCCGTCTCGGCGAGCGTGGAGCTGGCGCGGGTGGTGCTCGGTGACGGGCGGGCCAAGTTCGTCAACGCCGTACTGCGCAAGATCTCGCGGAACGACCTGGACACCTGGCTGGAGCAGGTCGCGCCGCCGTACGACGAGGACGCCGAGGGCCATCTCGCCGTGGTGCACTCGCATCCCCGCTGGGTCGTCTCCGCCCTGTGGGACGCGCTCGGCGGCGGGCGTGCCGGGATCGAGGATCTGCTGGACGCCGACAACGAGCGCCCCGAGGTGACCCTGGTCGCCCGGCCCGGTCGCTCCACGGCCCGGGAACTGCTCGGCGCGGCGGGCGACGAATCCGGGATGCCGGGGCGCTGGTCGCCGTATGCCGTACGGCTGGTGGAAGGCGGCGAGCCCGGCGGGATCGACGCCGTACGGCAGGGGCGGGCCGGGGTCCAGGACGAGGGCAGCCAACTCGTCGCGATCGCCCTTGCCGACGCCCCGCTGACGGGTCCCGACGAGCGGTGGCTCGACGCCTGCGCGGGCCCCGGCGGCAAGGCCGCCCTGCTGGCGGCGCTCGCGGCCGGGCGCGGTGCCTCGCTGCTCGCGGCCGAGAAGCAGCCGCACCGGGCCCGGCTGGTGGAGCGGACGCTCGCGGGCAATCCGGGCCCGTACCAGGTCATCACCGCCGACGGCACCCGCCCGCCGTGGCAGCCCGGCGCCTTCGACCGGGTGCTGGTCGATGTCCCGTGCTCAGGTCTCGGCGCCCTGCGCCGCCGCCCCGAAGCCCGCTGGCGGCGGCGGCCGGAGGATCTGGAGAGCTTCGGTCCGCTCCAGCGCTCCCTGCTGCGCGAGGCGCTGAGGTCCGTACGGGTCGGGGGAGTGGTGGCGTACGCGACCTGCTCGCCGCACCTCGCCGAGACCCGGGTGGTCGTCGACGACGTCCTGCGCGGGCGCGGTGGGGCCTCCGTCGGGGCCGAGCCGGTGGACGCCAGACCCCTGATGCCGGGCGTTCCGGCGCTGGGCGACGGCCCGGACGTACAGCTGTGGCCGCATCTGCACGGCACGGACGCGATGTATCTGGCGCTGCTGCGGCGTACGGACTGAGCGGACCCGGGCGGGGCGGGGCCGAGGGGAGCTGCCGGGGCGGGCTGACGGGGCCTGTGTGGGGGGG
>NZ_JBSGUP010000778.1:0-3542 GCF_053607985.1 Streptomyces sp. NPDC055078 | reverse complement strand
GTCCGGATGGGACGGGGCGCGGCGATGGACACGGCGGCGGGCAGGGGCGAGCGCGGGGGTATGCGAGACGGGATCGGCCGTTCGGGTGAGCCGGGCCGTCAGCCGGATCACGGGCGGGGCCGTGGGCGGACCCGTGGCGGGGCCGTGCGGTTACCAGTTGGCGGGGGCGTAGTCCTTGAGGAAGCAGCCGAAGACGTCCTCGCCCGATTCGCCGCGCACGATGGGGTCGTAGACCCGGGCCGCGCCGTCGACCAGATCGAGCGGGGCGTGGAAGCCCTCGTCGGCCAGGCGCATCTTGTCGGGGTGCGGGCGCTCGTCCGTGATCCAGCCGGTGTCCACGGCGGTCATCAGGATGCCGTCGGCCTCGAACATCTCCTGGGCGCTGGTGCGGGTCAGCATGTTCAGCGCGGCCTTGGCCATATTGGTGTGCGGGTGGCCCGCGCCCTTGTAGCCCCGGCTGAAGACGCCCTCCATCGCGGACACGTTCACCACATAGGTCCGCCGGGCAGCGGCGGCGGCCATCGCCGGGCGGAGGCGGCTGATCAGGATGAACGGCGCGGTGGAGTTGCAGAGTTGGACCTCAAGCAGTTCCACCGGGTCGACCTCGGAGACCGTCTGGATCCAGCTGTTGGTGTGGTGCAGATCCGGGACGAGTCCCCCGGCGTCGATCGCGGTGCCCGCCTCGATCCGCGCGAGCGAGGCCGAGCCGGGTACCAGCGCGAGTCCGGTGACCTCCTGGGCGCTCAGCCCCTCCCGCCGGGCGGCGGGCAGCGCGGCGACCGAATCCACCGCACCGCTGCCGAAGGTGCCGATGACCCGGGCGGACGGCAGCTCGCCCGGGGGGAGCGGGGCCGCCTCGGCGGTGACCAGTTCGCTGTACGCCCGAGGGGAGCGGCGTACCGTCTGCGCCGCGTTGTTGATCAGGATGTCGAGCGGCCCCTCGGCGGCCACCGAGTCGGCCAGCGCGACGACCTGCGCCGGGTCCCTGAGGTCGATACCGACGACCGTCAGCCGGTGGATCCACTCGTCGCTGTCCGGCATCGCCTTGAATCGGCGGATCGCGTCGTTCGGGAAGCGGGTGGTGATCGTGGTGTGCGCGCCGTCGCGCAGCAGCCGCAGGGCGATATACATGCCGATCTTGGCCCGGCCGCCGGTGAGCAGGGCACGCCGGCCGGACAGATCCGTACGGGCGTCACGGCGGGCTCTGTTCTCGGCCGCGCACTTCTGGCAGAGCTGGTGGTAGAAGGCGTCGACCTCGACATACCGGGTCTTGCAGATATAGCAGGAGCGCGGGCGCCGGAGTATGCCCGCGATCTCGCCGCTGACGGAGGACGACGGCAGCAGCCCCTCCGTCTCGTCGTCGATCCGCTCGGCCGATCCGGTGGCGGTGGCCTCGGTGACCGCCTTGTCGTGCGCGGTCTTGGCCGCCCGCCGTTCCTGGCGCCGCCGTTGCTTGACCGTACGGTAGACACCGGCGGTGGCCCGGCGCACGGCGATCGCGTCCGGGTGGTCGACCTCCAGCTTGTCCAGCTCGTCGAGCACGCTCAGGCAGACGGCGAGCCGCTCCGGGTCGATGCCGGGGCCGAATGCCGCCGGACTGTCCTCTGTCACCGTCATGGCCGTTGCCGATCCTCGATCAATCGCTCGCGCTGGGGTTTCACGCTGGGGGTGGGGAGCCGGGGCTCAAAAGCGCAACTTTACTGAGCGACCGCGCCCCGGCAAAATGCGCCCTCACCACGCCCGAGCGCGCCTCGGCCCGGCCAGGTCCGCCCGGGTCCGTCCGGGTCCGCCCCGGTCCGGCAGCCCGGCCCGGCCCGGCTCCGACTGTCGCGCGCTCAGCGCGCGGGGCGGCCCGGCGGGTGGTCGAAGACACAGTCGCCGCAGAGCGCGCCGGCGGGTGCGCGGTAGTAGAGGCAGCAGCTCGTGCGGCGCATGCGCGGGCCACGGACGGTGCCGGAGAGATCGGGGTGGGTGAGGAGTTCGGCGGCGAGCGCGTCCGCGCGCCGGGCGACGGCCCCCCGGTCGGCTCCGCCCTGCCGGGCCCAGTCGTCGATCTGGCGTACGGCCCCGGCGAGCGCGGAGCCCGCGTTGCCCCACAGGAGCCGGTGGGAGATCCGGGTGTCCCGGTTCAGGGCGTCCGCGAGCGGGGCGAGGTGGGCGTACTGGACGGCCTCGCGGATGGTGGCCGCCGTGGCGGGCAGGGCGCGCGCGCTGGACCGGGCTTGCGCGGCGGGCGGGGCGCCCGGCGCGGACAGGCAGAGGTCGTCGGGGATGCTCCGGTCCGGGGCCCAGTGCAGCCGGTCGGGGTCCAGATCCGGGAGTTCCCCGTACAGGGCCGCGGCTCCGAGCGCGATCGACCACAGCCGGGCGGCGAGTCCGAGCTGGGCGATGGAGGCGGCGACGCGCCGTTCGGGGGTGGAGTGCCGGGCCGCGACGAGATCGACACGGAGCGTGAGCGGGGCGTAGTCGCCCGCGTAGATCCGGCCGAGCGGTGTCCCGCCGTCCGGTGTCCCGGTCCGCAGGGCGAAGAATCCGCCCATCGAGCACAGCTCTCGCAGGTCCACGCGTCCCGGCCCCCTCTGTCACCCGTGCCTCACCCGTTCGTGGCCACCAGTGGACAGCATCCCACCGTCGGCCTGCGGGTCGGTTCCGGGTCCACCGCCACTGACCTGCGCGACCGTCGCATGTTGGACTTTTGGCCTACGCTCGTACTCCGTCGGCAGTACGTCCAAATGCCTGCTCAAGGACGACGACGGGAGAGCCGAACCGGGAGATCGTGGTTTATATGAGTTCCCTCGTGCTGGCAGTGCTTCTGTCGCTGGTCTCCGCGGTCGCCTACGCGGCCGGGGCGATCATGCAGGAGCATGTCGCCTCAGCCACTCCCGCCCGGCCGTACGCCCCGCTGCATCACGGTGGGTGGTGGTGCGCCGTCGCGCTGAACGGCATCGGCGCGATCCTCCATGTGGTAGCCCTGGCGTACGGTCCGCTGAGTGTGGTCCAGCCGCTCGGCGCGCTGACGATCGTGTTCGCCCTGCCGATGGCCGCGCTGTTCGTACGGCGCAAGGCGGGCGCCACCGCGTGGCGCGGGGCGCTGCTGGCGACGGCGGGTCTCGCCGGGCTGCTGACGCTGGCCGGGGACGCGGGCTCGCGCTCGCTGAGCACCGGGCAGCGCGGCGTCCTCGCGGCGGCGACCCTGGGGGCCATCGCCCTGATCTTCCTGGTCGCGCAGACCATTCACCGGCCGGTGCTGCGCAGTGTGCTGCTGGCCGCGGCGGCGGGTGTGGCGTTCGGCATCGCCTCGGTGTTCACCAAGACCGTCGCGGTCGAGTGGCAGTGGTCCGCGCCGCTGGACCAGTGGCCGAGTCTGCTGGTGATCGCGTTGTTGGCGACCGGCGGTCTGCTGCTCTCCCAGGCGTCCTACCGGGGTGCGGGGCTGGCTGCCCCGCTGGCCACGGTCACGGTCGTCAATCCGGTGGTGGCGGCGGCCGCGGGCATCACGATGTTCGGCGAGACCTTCCGCTACGGAATCGTGGGCACGATCC
>NZ_JBSGUP010000777.1:0-3548 GCF_053607985.1 Streptomyces sp. NPDC055078 | reverse complement strand
CCGGCAACGGCTACTACGGCGGACTCCAGTTCTGGCAGCCGACCTGGGAGTCGTTCGGCGGCACCGCCTACGCGCGGCGTGCCGATCTCGCCACCCGGGGACAGCAGATCAAGGTCGCGGAGGAGGTGCTCCGCGTCCAGGGGTGGGGCGCCTGGCCCACCTGCTCGAAGCGCTACGGCCTCAGTGGCCGCGTCCACACCGTCCAGGCCGGCGACACCCTGACCTCGATCGCCCGGCGGTTCGGCGTCGACGGCGGCTGGCAGGCGCTGTACGACGCCAACCGGGACGTCATCGGCCCCTCGCCGGACCGGCTGGCCGTGGGGATGATGCTCACCCTCCCCGAGTGACGGCGGGCGCCCTCCGGGTGCCGCCAGTGCTCCGCCACCGACCCTCCGGGTGCCGCCCGCCACCGGCCCCCGATGCCGTCCGCGTCCGGCCCCCGATGCCGCCCGCGCGCTGTCCCGTACGGCCACCCGTACGCCGCGCGGGACCCGGCCACCCGTACGCCGCGCGGGACCCGGCCACCCGTACGCCGCCACGGCCCCGCCCCTACCCCCCGACCAGTAAAGTCCGTTCCTGACCATTACTGCCCCTGGGGGAACGGACGCCACGGCGTATGCGCATCTCTTTTCTGCTCCACAACGCGTACGGGATCGGGGGAACGATCCGTACGACCTTCAATCTGGCCCAGGCTCTCGGCGAGCGGCACGACGTCGAGATCGTCTCCGTCTTCCGCCACCGCGAAGTGCCCCTGATGGGTGAGCCCGAGGGGGTCACCATGAGGCATCTCGTCGAGCTGCGGAAGAAGAGCCCCGACTACGACGGGGATCATCCCGACTACGGGCGTCCCGCCCGGGTCTTCCCGCGCGGCGACGGCCGCCACAAGCAGTACAGCAGGCTCACCGACACCCGTCTCGCGAGCCATCTGCGCACCCTCGAAGCCGATGTCGTCGTCGGCACCCGGCCGGGACTCAATGTGCACATCGCCCGCCAGACCCGCCGGGGAGTGGTCCGCGTCGGCCAGGAGCATCTCGCGCTCGACGGCCACGGCGCCCGGCTGCGCCGCGAGATCGGCTACCGCTATCCGCTGCTCGACGCGATCACCACGGTCACCGAGGCGGACGCCCGCGCCTATCGCTCCAGGCTCCGGCTGCCCGGCGTACGGATCGGCGCGATCCCCAACAGCGTGCCCGAGCCGTCCGTCCCGCCCGCCGACGGCACCGCCAGGTATGTCGTCGCGGCCGGCCGGCTCACCAAGGTCAAGCGGTACGACGTGCTGGTCGAGGCGTTCGCGGTGGTGGCCGCCGCGCGCCCCGACTGGAGCCTGCGGATCTACGGCAGCGGTGACGCGACCGGCAACGAGCGGGACGCCCTCGCCGCCCTGATCGAACGGCGCGAGCTGACCGGCCGTGTCTTTCTGATGGGCAACGCCAACCCGCTGGAGGCGGAGTGGGTGAAGGGCTCGATCGCCGCCGTCACCTCCGCGCGGGAGTCCTTCGGGATGACCATCGTCGAGGCGATGCGCTGCGGGCTCCCCGTCGTCGCCACCGACTGCCCGCACGGACCGCGCGAGATCATCTCGGACGGTGTGGACGGACGGCTGGTCCCGGTCGGCGACGTCGAGGCGATCGCGGACGCGCTCCTCGGGCTCATCAACGACGACTCCCTGCGGCAGCGCACGGCCCGTGCCGCCCTCGCCGCGTCCGCCCGCTTCGACCCCGCGCGGATCGCCGAACGCCACGAGACCCTCTTCACGGAGCTGGCCGATGAGGCCCGGACCGGCTCCCGCAGCGCCCTGCGCGACACCGTGCACCGGGGGAGGGGCGCGCTCTACGGCACCGCCTACGCCGCCCGGCACCTCGCCGCCGCGGCCCTCCGGCGTACCCGGAGGGCCGCCTGACGCGGCCGTCCGGGTACGGCCGGGCCGCCGATCCCCAGGGCATGCGGACAGAAGCTGTCCGCATGTCCTGGCAGACTGGCGGCATGCTGGAGACCTCCGCCCGACTGCTGCGTCTGCTCTCGCTCCTCCAGGCCCATCGCGACTGGCCCGGTGCCGAGCTGGCACGCCGGCTCGGTGTCACGCCGCGCACGGTGCGGCGGGATGTCGACCGGTTGCGGGAGCTGGGCTATCCCGTCAACGCCAGCCCCGGCACGGGCGGCGGCTATCAGCTCGGCGCGGGTGCCGAACTGCCGCCGCTGCTGCTGGACGACGAGGAGGCGGTCGCCATCGCGGTGGGACTGCGCACCGCGGCGGGCCAGGGCGTCGAGGGGATCGGCGAGACATCCGTACGCGCTCTGGCCAAGCTGGAGCACGTACTGCCGAACCGGCTGCGCCGGCGGGTGAGCGCGCTCCACTCGTTCACCGTGCCGATGATGCGGACCGCCGGCTCCCAGGTCGACCCGTCGGTCCTCACCGATCTGGCCAACGCCTGCCGGGACAGTGAGCGGCTGCGCTTCGAGTACCGCGACCACGCCGACACCACCACCCGCCGCACCGTCGAACCGCACCGGCTGGTGTGCACCGAGCGGCGCTGGTACCTCGTCGCCTGGGACCCGGACCGGGACGACTGGCGTACGTTCCGGGTGGACCGGATCACTCCCACACCGCCGCACGGCCCGCGCTTCACCCCGCGCACCCCACCGGCCGAGGACCTCGCGGGCTATGTGTCCCGGGGAGTCTCCACCCATGCGTACCCGGAGTGGGCGGTGATCCGGCTCCATACGTCGGCCGCCGAGGCGGCCCGGCACATCGGGCCGTCCGACGGGGTCCTGGAGCCGGACGGCCCGGATGGATCACCCGGATCAGCTGGATCACCCGGTCCGGATGGAGCGGAGAGCTGCATCCTGCGTACGGGCGCCGCGAGCCTGGAGCTGATGGTGATTCATGTGATGCTCATGGGTGTGGACTTCGAGGTGATCGAGCCGGTCGAGCTGACCGATCACATCAGAGCGGTCCGGGACCGTCTCTCCCGTGCCCTGGACCGGTCGGATTCCGCTCCGCCGCGCGCTCCAGCGCCGTGAACTCCGGATGGTGCAGATCGAACGCGGGGGACTCGGAGCGGATGCGGGGGAGTGAGACGAAGTTGTGCCGGGGCGGCGGACTGGACGTCGCCCACTCCAGCGACCGCCCGAACCCCCAGGGGTCGTCCACCTCGACCTTCTCCCCGTACTTCGCCGTCTTCCAGACGTTGTAGAGGAACGGCAGCGTCGAGATCCCCAGCAGAAACGAGCCGATCGTCGACACCGTGTTGAGCGCCGTGAAGCCGTCGGCCGCCAGATAGTCCGCGTACCGCCGGGGCATGCCCTCCGCGCCCAGCCAGTGCTGGACCAGGAAGGTGGTGTGAAAGCCGGTGAACAGCGTCCAGAACTGGATCTTGCCGAGCCGCTCGTCGAGCAGCTTGCCGGTGAACTTGGGCCACCAGAAGAAGAATCCGGCGAAGGTCGCGAAGACGACGGTGCCGAAGACCACGTAGTGGAAGTGCCCCACCACGAAGTACGAGTCGGTGACCTGGAAGTCCATCGGCGGCGACGCCAGGATGACGCCGGTC
>NZ_JBSGUP010000776.1:0-3554 GCF_053607985.1 Streptomyces sp. NPDC055078 | reverse complement strand
GGGGAGCACAGGGAGCCCGAGGAACCCGGGACACCCGGGACACCCGGGACACCCGGCCGGGACGTGCCGGGACGGGTGCCCCGGGCCGTATCCCGTCCGGCGGCCACCGTCACGGCCCGGCCCTCGCCGATCACCGCGCTCACCGCCGCCTCGCCGAAGACCAGGCGGGCGCGCTCGTCGGGGTCCTCCGCGTCGACCGGGACGTATGCCGCCCCCGCCGCGAGCACCGCGAGGATCGACACATACAGATCAGCGGTACCGGACGGCACCCGCACCCCGACCCGGTCGCCGGGGCCCACGCCCGCGCTGTCGGTCAGCCGCCGCCGCAGGGCCGCCACCTCGCCGAGGAGGGCGCGATAGGTGAGCGGGGCGACACCGTCGTCCACGGCCAGTGCGTCCGGGTGACGGCGGGCGGTCTCGTCGAGGATGTCGAGGAGGGTCCGCTCGGGGGCCGCGTCATCGGCGGTGAAGAGCGCCAGGGACGTCGCGTCGGCGAGCAGCGGGTCGAGCAGATCCGATGGGTCGGCGGCGGTCTCCGGGGCGACGGTCATACAGCACACCGATCGCCGGCCGACAGGACCCGTCCGCCGTGCCGCGCGGGTCCGACCCGCTCGGCACGAGACCGGTTCGTACGCATATCTCACGCTCCGTCCGAAGGTGTGACGTGCGCTACGACTCCCCGTTCCGCGCACGGCGGACCGTACGGCAACCGCACGGCAAACGAGGAGTTTATCCACCGATGACCCGACTCGCCTGTTGTGAGCGCCCCACCCCCGGTAAGGACCGCTCCCGTCCCTGACCCCCTGCGGCCGGGCATCGTCCCAGCTCACGTCGGCGAGCCGGGCGGATATCCGGGCGCCTCCGGACCGCCCCGCCGACGCCCCGGCTGTGTCGAACCCCACCCCCGGGCCGCCCCTGGCCACCACCCGGGGCAGCCCTGGGCGCCACCCGGAACACCACCCGCGCAGGCCCGTGGCCCCGCCCCGAACCCACCGGGAGCCGGTCCGGACGCGTCCGGCCCCATCCGTCCAGATCCATCCGTCCGGACCCGTCCGGACCCACCCGTCCGGACCCACCCCGAATCCCGCCCCGGGGCGGGCCACTCACCCCCTCACCGCGGCGACCAGCGCTCCCCCTTCATCAGATCGCCGAGCCCCACCCAGGCGAAGTTCATCAGCGTCGCCGCCGCCTCCTTCGCCGATACGGCCCCCGCGCCGGTCCCCGTATCGTTCATCCATCCGGCGAGTGACTCCGCCGCCCCCACCAGGGCCTGCGCCAGCCCGGCCACATCGCGCCCGGCCAGTGCGGGCTCCTGCCGGGCGGCCCCGGCCTCGTTGGCCGCGGCGGTGATGAGGCCGGTGACATAGTCGACGATGGCGTCGCGCATCACGGCCACTTCGAGCGCGAAGGGCTCCCCGTGCGTCCGTGCCTGGCGGTGGAGTACGGCCCAGCCGTCCTGGTTCTCGGTGGTGTGGACGAAGAACGCCGTGAGCCCCGCCCACAGCTGGCGGTCGGCCGGCAGCCCCGGTTCGATCGCGGCCTGTACGGCGAGCAGCAGCGCCTCGGCCTCCCGCCGGATACAGGCGGTGAACAGCTCGTCCTTGGAGTGCAGATACAGATAGACCAAGGGCTTGGAGACTCCGGCGAGTTCGGCGATCTCGTCCATCGACGCGGCCCGGTAGCCGCGCTGCCCGAAGGTGCGCACCGCGGCGTCCATCATCTGCCGCTCCCGGACGGCCCTCGGCAGCCGCTTGCTCTTCCCGCCGTTCACATCACCCATGGTCAGAAATTCCCCTCCGCCCCGTCACGGTCCCCTACCGCTCGGTAAGCCTACGGGCCCGCGACAAGGCCCGGAACGCGCCAAGACCCCCTCCCGGGCACGGAACGAACCGTACGGAGAAGGGGGCCTGACGAGGCGGCGGCGGGCTACGCGGTGGCCGGCACGCTCGCCTTCGGCTCCGCGTCGCGCAGATCGTCGATCGGCGACGAGGTGGCCGAGCCGTACGCGTCGTGGTCCAGGATCTTCTCGCGGGCGGCGACGATCACCGGAACGAGCGCCTGGCCGGCGACGTTCGTAGCCGTACGGATCATGTCCAGGATCGGGTCGATCGCCATCAGCAGGCCCACGCCCTCCAGCGGGAGGCCCAGGGTGGAGAGGGTCAGCGTCAGCATGACGGTCGCGCCGGTGAGGCCCGCCGTGGCCGCCGAGCCGACGACCGAGACGAAGGCGATCAGCAGATAGTCCTGGATGCCCAGCTGCACATCGAAGATCTGCGCGATGAAGATCGCCGCCAGCGCCGGGTAGATCGCGGCGCAGCCGTCCATCTTCGTCGTCGCGCCGAACGGGACGGCGAAGGAGGTGTACTCCTTCGGCACGCCGAGCCGCTCGGTGACCTTCTGGGTGACCGGCATCGTGCCGACGGAGGAGCGGGAGACGAAGCCGAGCTGGATCGCGGGCCAGGCGCCCCGGAAGAACTGGATCGGGTTGACCTTGGCGACCGTCGCCAGCAGCAGCGGGTAGACACCGAACAGCACCAGCGCGCAGCCGATGTAGACGTCCGCGGTGAAGGTCGCGTACTTGCTGATCAGGTTCCAGCCGTAGTCGGCGATGGCGAAGCCGATGAGACCGACGGTGCCCAGCGGCGCGAGGCGGATGACCCACCACAGCGCCTTCTGGAGCAGTTCGAGTACGGCCTCGCTGAGGCTGAGGATCGGCTTGGCCTTCTCACCGAGCGCCAGGGCGGCGATCCCGGCGACGGCGGCGATGAAGACGATCTGAAGGACATTCAGCTCGGTGAAGGGGGTGATGACGTCCGTGGGGATGATTCCGGTGAGGAAGTCGATCCAGGACCCGGAGTTCTCCGGCGCCTTGCCGTCCTTGGGGGTGAGGCCGGTGCCCGCGCCGGGGTCGGTGAGCAGGCCGATGGTGATGCCGATGGCGACCGCGATCAGCGAGGTGATCATGAACCAGAGCAGGGTCTGCCCGGCCAGCCGGGCCGCGTTGTTGACCTTGCGGAGGTTGGTGATCGACACCAGGATCGCGAAGAAGACGAGGGGTGCGACCGCCAGCTTCAGCAGCCGGATGAAGATGTCGCCGATATGGCCCAGGGTGTCCTTGAGCCAGCCGATGTCCTGGTTGCGGGCGAGCCAGCCGAGCAGGACACCGAGCACCAGACCGGCGACGATCTGGGCCCAGAAGGGGACCTTGGGTATACGGAAACCGGAGCCCGATGGGCCTCCGGTCGTGGTGGACGCGGTGTTCGCGGACACGGACACACTCCAGTGGGAACTGAATGGGGAGAAGGTGAGGGGATGCGGCGCCCGTGCGCGAGAAGGCGGAGCCGCGGGGAGATGCCGGGGTCAGACCGAACGGCAACAGACCGCGGACATGCAGCGGCAGAGGTCGACATGCAGGCGCGCCACGAGCGGAGGGCTCGCGGCATCGAGGAGGCGCACTGGTGTCGTCACATCAACAGATTAACACCTTAACTTTGAGAACCTCATAGGCCCCCTTGGGGGATGTTCGCCACACAACGGGCACGAGTCACGGACAC
>NZ_JBSGUP010000775.1:0-3577 GCF_053607985.1 Streptomyces sp. NPDC055078 | reverse complement strand
GGGGGGGGGGGGGGGGGCCGGCGCCCGCCCGGGGGGGGGGGGGGGGGCGGCCGCGGGGGGGGGGGGGGCCCCGCCCCCCCGCCACTTTGCCGGGGCGTGGCCATGGTGCCGGGGCTGACGGGACCCGGCCCGCTTCGTGGGGGTTTCATGGGGATTTTTGTTGAACAGTTGAACCGTAAGGCCCCCTAGGGGATGGAAACCCCTGCAAGTTGGGTAAAAAGACTGTGGGCGCCGCGTACTTCATGATTCAGTCGCTGACGGAACCTGTTGGAACCATCCAGCCCTCGGGTCGGCCTTTCCGGCCCCGAGCAGGCGGTCCCCCCACCTCTTGAACTCCCGCTCAGGGGCGCCTCAGGTCCACGTGTCCACCGCCGAAGCGTGTTTGCGGAGCCGACCCATGCTCACGACCCTCCATACCGCCTACACAGACACCCGTGCCGACGACCTCGCCTGGGCGCTCGGTCGGGAGCCGCTGCCCGCCCTGGCCGTCCTCGATCTGGAGCTATCCGGAGCGAAGCTCCAGCTCAGACTGTTGGGCGCCTCCCATCAGGTACTTCTGGAGGAGGAGCACGGCAGCTGCTCCGAGACCGTCGCCTGTATGCCGGGCAGCAGTACGCCCCTGCCGCTGGGCGTCGCCAAGAGACTCGGGGACTGGGAGTACGAGTTCGCCGCCCGCGTGGAGACCCTCTCCCAGGGCTCCTTCGCCGGGCGCGCGCAGGAGCTGCTCGCCCTGGTCGCCGACCATCCCAACTCCCTCGCCGGGACCTTCCCCGGCTCCCCGCACGCCTTCACCGCGATGATGGCGCACCGGGCCGAGGGCCAGGTGCGCTGGCGCACCTGGCACGCCTATCCGCAGGAGGGGCGGCTCGTCGTCACCCGTACCCGCGTGGGCTCGGTCTCGCAGGGCTCCCGGGCCAGACGTAGGGCGGCGCCCGCGCTGCTCTAAAGCGTGTTTCGCAAGTCCCGCCCGGCGGTGCGCGGCCGTGCCTGTCCGTGCCTGTCCGTGCCTGTCCGAACCCGGCCGTGCCTGTCCGAACCCGGCCGTGCCCGGCCCGACGTTCCGGTGATGTCCGGCGCGGTTCATCGGGGTTCGTCAGGGTTCGACAGAGTTCGACGGGGTTAGCCGGAGTTCTACAGAGTTCGACGGGGTTCATCAGGTTTTATCGGTGTTTATCAAGAGAGGAACACACGTGTGGGTGGCAGGGTGCGCCCATATCGTGACGTAGCGTTACTGCATGATCGACCGGCCGCAGCTGTCCACGCCCCAGAGTGCGGCACAGCTGCCGGTGCGCCCCGCCGCCGGCCGGTACCTCGTGCTGCTGACCGTCTTCATCTGCGCCGCCTGCGGACTGGTGTACGAGCTGGAGCTGGTCGCTCTCGCCTCGTATCTGATCGGCGACTCCGTCACCCAGGCGTCCGTCGTCCTGGCACTGATGGTCTTCGCGATGGGCATCGGCTCGCTGCTCGCCAAGCGGCTGCGCTGCCGGGCCGCCGTCGGCTTCGGCGTGCTGGAGCTGGCGCTCGCGCTGGTCGGCGGCTGCTCGGCGCTGGTGCTGTACGCGTCGTTCGCGTGGTTCGGCGAGTCGCACACCGTGCTGGTGGGCTTCTCGCTCGCCATCGGGGTGCTGATCGGCGCGGAGATCCCGCTGCTGATGTCGCTGATCCAGCGCATCTCCCGGCGGGACGCGGAAGGCACGGTCGCCGATCTGTTCGCCGCCGACTATGTGGGCGCGCTGGTCGGCGGCCTCGCCTTCCCGTTTCTGCTGCTGCCCTGGCTCGGCCAGCTCACGAGCGGCCTGCTGACCGGCGCGGTCAACGCGCTGGCGGGCGGGTCGCTCGTGCTCTGGCTCTTCCGCCGCGATCTCACCCGCCGCGCGCGCGGCTGGCTGCTCACCGCCAACGTCGGCGTCCTCGCCCTGCTGGGCACCGCGACCGTGCTCGTCGACGACTTCGAGCGGGCCGCCCGCCAGGCCGTCTACGGCGACCAGGTGCGGGTCGCCGTCCGCACCGACGTCCAGGAGGTGGTCCTCACCGGCAGCCCCTCCGGCCCGGTGGACCTCTTCCTCGACGGCAGACTGCGGGTCAGCGGACGCGACGCGTACCGCTACCACGAGGCACTGGTCCACCCCGCGATGGCCGGTCCGCACTCCCGGGTGCTCATCCTCGGCGGGGGCGACGGCCTCGCCGCCCGCGAGGTGTTGCGCCACCCCGGCGCCACGTCGGTGACCGTCGTCGAACGGGACCCCGGTCTCGTACGCCTCGCCCGTACCGACCCGGCGCTCGCCGCGCTCAACGGGCGGGCGTTCGACGACCAGCGCATACGGGTGGTCACCGGGGACGCCTTCGGCTGGCTCCGCGCCCCCCGCTCCCGCTACGACGTGGTGATCGCGGATCTGCCCGACCCCGGTATCACCCACAGCACCAAGTACTACTCCCAGGAGTTCTACGGACTCCTCACGGCGGTCCTCGCGGATCGCGGGCGGCTCGTCGTCCACGCCGGGCCCCTCGCCGCCCGCCCCCGTACGTACTGGACCGTCGACGCGACCCTGAGGGCGGCCGGCTTCGGCACCAGCCCCTACCGCGCCACCGAGTCGGACGACGGCACCGGCTCCGGCTCCGGCTCCGGCTCGGACTCGGGTTCCGGCGATGGCACCGGCACCGGCTCCGGCACCGGTGCCGCGTCCGGGCCGCGCGACCGGGGCTTTCTGCTCGCCGCCCCGGGCCGCGCCCCCCGGCTCGGCCTCCACCCGGACGGCCCCCCGCCGCGCTCGCTCACCAGGGCGGGTCTGACGGCCGATGCCTGGGGCGCGGAGCGTACGCGAGTGCGGGGGCTGCCGCCGTCGACGCTGGTGCACCCGCGCTATACGGACTGAGGCGACGGCCGCGCGCTCGGGGACCCGGTACCTGTCCCCTGCACCCCCGCGGGGTCGGCCGGCGGACACGGCCGTGGCCGAAACGCAGACGCGTGAAGTCCCTCTGAGTACGCTCGACTCCATGGACCATGAGGTGTTCGTTCCGGTTCCGGCAGAGACCGTCCGACAGGTACTGAGGGACCCCGCGCGGGTCGCGCGCTGTCTCCACGGCTTCCAGCGCAGCGCCGACGCCGATGACGCCGCCGGGCCCGGGGGGCAGCTCTCCGGCCGGCTCAAGGTCCGTATCGGCAACCACTCGATCACCTACCGGGGCACCTTGCGCACCGTCGAGCAGGGCGACGTGTTCACCGCCGAAGGCGACGGCACGGAGTCGCGCGGCACCGGTTCGGTCCGGGTGACCCTCACCGTCCGCCCGGTCGACGCGGACGGCGGTACGACGCTGAACGTCACCGCGTCCGCCACCGCCGACCCGGCCGGCCGCCTGGCGGAGCTTCCGCCCCACTCCGTCGAACAGGCCGCCCGACGGCTCCTCGACCGGTTCGCCGAACGCCTGGCGACGGTCGCGGCCGAACCGCCCGGGCCGACGGGTGCGGCGGGTGCGGCGGGTGCCGTCGGCAGTGAGGGGCCGGGGCCCGTGAGCAGCGCCGACGCCGAGCGCCTCGGGCTCGTCGGGGACGAGCCCCCCGGTACGCCGGAGCCGGGAC
>NZ_JBSGUP010000774.1:0-3586 GCF_053607985.1 Streptomyces sp. NPDC055078 | reverse complement strand
TACGGCCAGTTCATCCGCGACGACGGCCCCCGCGGTCACGCCGGGAAGAAGGGCACGCCCACCATGGGCGGCCATGAGCCGCCCGCCGGTAGCCGGGTCCAGACCCGACGTCGGCTCGTCCAGGAACAGCACCCGGGGATGGGCCAGCAGTTCCACCGCGATCCCGGCCCGTTTGCGCTCGCCACCGCTGAGCGTGCCGACGCGCTGTCCCGCGCGGTCGAGGAGCCCCAGCTCCCGCAGCACCCGGTCGACGGCCGCCGGGTCCGCGCCGCGAAGTCCCGCCGCGTACTCCAGGCTGCGGCGCAGCTCCAGTCCCTGATGCACGATGTCGTCCTGCGGGACGAACCCGAACGGGACCGCCGCGGCGCCCGGTTCCCGGCCGTCGTGGCGCACCCGTCCGCTGCCGGGCCGCCGGATTCCGGCGAGCGTCTCCAGCAGCAGGGTCTTGCCGGCGCCGCTGCCGCCCGCGATGCCCAGGACCTGCCCCGGTCTCACATCGAGTGTGACCCCGCGCAGGACCTCCCGGCCGCCCCGGAGCCGCAACCCCACTCCGTCGGCCGCGATCCCCGCCCCACTGTGGGCCTGTCCGGTCTGTGTCATCAGCCACCCGCTCTCCTGCCCCGGCTCCGGACGCGGGGGCCACAGGACGTCCCCAGCCCTGCCCCGAAGTCGCCCCCCGCACACCTGCCCTGGTCAATGAGGGCGTCCCGATGGGCATCCCGGTGGAATCGAACGGCCGGGCGCCGCGACTGTTGAGCGATTCGGGGCACGGTCGCACGGTGCGGTCGCGCGGACGGTCGCGTGACACGGCATGGTCGCGCGGGCGGTCGCATGGCATACGGCGCGGTCGCACGGTGCGGTCCGCACGGACGGTCGCGTGACACGGTGCGGTCGTACGGCGGGGTCGCGCGGGGTGACGATCCGTCGGACGCACACCGCCGGGCCGCCCGGGGAGCGGCACCCGGCAGCCGCGCCGGCACGCGCGGACCGGTGGGAACCCCCTCTGCGGGCCGGGGCGTTTCCCCCGGCTCTCCCCTCAACTGGTCTGTACCTTCTAGGGTGTCGGGTGACCGGGCGTGCCCAGCGCCCGTGTCCGTCTGGGAGGTGCCGGTGCCCGCTCGTCGTTCCCTGCTGCTCGGAGCCGGCGGTGCCGTCGTGGCCGCCGCGCTGCCCGGCACGGCCCACGCCGCCGCGGCCGTGTCGCCCGGCCGGCCCCTGAGGCTGCCCTCGCCCACCGGCCGGTACCCGATCGCCACCCGGGCCTTCCCGGTGGTGGACCGCACCCGTACCGATCCCTTCGCGCCCCGGTCCGGGCCACGTGAACTCATGGTCCAGCTCTGGTTCCCCGCCCCTGGGACCGGCGCCGCCCACGCCCGCTACACCCACCCCGGGACCGCGGCGGTCCTGGAGAACACCTGGGGCGCGACGCCCGGCTCCCTCGCCCGGATCCGCACAGGTGTCCCCGAGGCCCGCCGCCCGGTCCGCCGGCCCACCCTGATTCTGCTCAGCCACGGCCGGGGCTCGGTGCGCGCCCTGACCACCTCGCTGGCCACCGAACTCGCCTCCCACGGTCATCTGGTGGCGGCCGTCGACCACACCCATGACGCCGCCGCCGTCCACTTCCCCGATGGCCGGCTGATCCTCGGCACCCTGCCCGCCGTGCCCGACGACTGGGACGCCCAGGACCGCCTGGAGACCGGGGTACGGGCCGCCGATCTGCGCACCGTGGCCGATGTGCTGAGCGTCCGTCATCCCATCAAGCCCCGTATCGGAGTCCTCGGCCACTCCATGGGCGGCCCGGCGGCGGCCGAGGCGATGCGCCAGGACCGGCGATTTCTCGCCGGACTCGACCTCGACGGGGGGCTGTTCGGGACCGCCGTCGCCGACACCGGCCTGGACCGGCCCTTCCTGCTGCTCGCCTCGTCACCGGACCATGAGACCTGGGCCCGCTGGCGTGCCGCGCACCAGGGCTGGGGCCGTCAGTTGCGACTCATCGGCGGTGGGCATCTCAGTGGTACCGATCTGCCCCACTACGCCGAAGCCATCGGGCTGCCCGCGCACTGGCGGGACTCCCTCGGTACGCTCGCGCCCGACCGCGCCACCGCCGCCGTCCGCGCCTACTCCGTCGACTTCTTCGGGCGCTTTCTCGCCCAACGCCCGGCTCCCCTGCTGCGGGGCCCCTCCAGCCGCTTCCCCGAGATCACCTTCCAGTGGGCCCGAGGGGAATGACGCCGCGATCCGGCCGCACCTGCCTCGGCGCCGGCGCCGCCGAAGCGGCCGGGGCGGAAGAACGGCGCCCGCCCCGGCCCGACCCGTCAGCCGGCCCCCGGCGAATCCGGCTGCGCCGGTGACTCCGGCGGCTCCGGGGGCAGCACGCCCGCCGGGAACCGCTCCACCCCGATGATCCGGCGGCACACCGACGGCTGGACCAGCACGCTCACCCGGCGCTCCCCGGGGACCCGCATCTCGAAGCGGTCGGTGCCCAGATATTTGCGGGCGAGCCGGTCGATGTCCCGGTCCGCCTCCGCCCCCTCGACGAAGCGGACGGCGCGGCCCCTGATCTGGACCCGGTCGTAGGGGTCATCCCGGTCGGCCTGCGACAGATACAGCCGGGGGTCGTGCCGCAGATTGCGTTCCTTGATGCGGCCGATGGCGGTGTTGAACAGCAGCAGATCCCCCTCGATGCCGAGCCACATCGGACTGACGTGTGGCGCTCCGTCCGGACAGACGGTCGCGACGTACCAGATATGGGAACCCGCCGCCCGCGCGCGGATCTCCGGACTCATCACGTCCATGTCTCACCTCTCGGCCTAAGGGCCCTCACCGTACGAGACCGGGCCGCGTGACCACCACCACTCCGGCGAACCGCCTGATCCCGGGCCCCGGACGGGCCCGCGGCCCCGGTGGCCACCTGGGCGGCACCCCGGGTACGCGCGGTTCACCCGAATGCCCCGCCTCACCCGCTTCCGCATGGGTAGATCGTCCGCGCAACGCGACACAAGGGGGCGTCTGCCGGACCGCCGCCCCCGCGCTCCGCTCAGGCATCCGACCCGAAGGTGATCACATTGCCCGCTGCCCAGCCGCCGAGCTTTCCGGACATCATGGACGACCTCAACGACTCCTGGTGCCACACCCCGTGGAAGGCATCGGAGATGACCCACGACGGCGTGGCCTATCACGGGGTCTTCGACATCGATCTGGCGGCGGACGTCAGCGAGCGGGCGCCCTACCGCCCCGTGCTGCACGGCTCGATCGTGTCCCAGCTCGTCTCGTACCACACCCTCGCCTCCATGCTGTTCGCCTACACCAACAACCACGACGCAGCGCTGGCCGCCCTGCCGAGGGTGGCGCTGGTCGAGGCGAAGAGGCGGTTTCTGGTGACCTCGCTCCAGGTGTCGCTGCATGAGCCGGTGTTCGAGAGCCGGGTGCCGCTGAAGCTGACCGTGGAGCGGTACACCGACAAGTGGGAGAGCCACCGGATGGTGTTCGCCGCCGTGTCCGTGGAGGTCGCGGGCGGCAGGCACACCGCGCGGCTGGACGGCTGCGCGAACTTCCGGGACGCCGTCGACAGCTGACGAGGGAGGGC
>NZ_JBSGUP010000773.1:0-3590 GCF_053607985.1 Streptomyces sp. NPDC055078 | reverse complement strand
TTCATGTTCCATGCACAACGCCAGACGGTCGACAGTCACCCGTTCGTCCTCCCACCATGAGGAGATCCGATGACCGCTCACCACCGTCCGAAGGCCCGATTACGGGCTCTGATCGCAGCGGCCTGCACCGCCGTACTCGGCGCGGCCCTGCTCACCGGCACCACATCCACCGCGTCCGCATCCGCGCACACCAGCGCCCAGCCCTCGGACAAGGTGGTCGGCACCTTCACCAACTGGAGTGCCTACCACCCCAACAGGCACATCAAGAACCTCCACACATCGGGCGCGGCGGCGAAGCTGACGCACATCCGGTACTTCCACGGCATTGTCGAGGACAGGGGCTGCTTTCCCGGGGACGGGGACACCGACTTCAGCAAGTACTACAGCGCCGAGGACAGCGTGGACGGGGTCGCCGACTCCTGGCAGCGACCGGGGTGGGGCAGCGTCAATCAACTGCGGAAGCTCAAGAAGCTCCACCCGCATCTGAAGGTCATCTGGTCGTTCACCAGATGGAACCAGATGCACGGCCTGGGCGAGTCGCGGGCCGAGGCCAGAAGGCTCGCCCGGTCCTGTCGCGCGCTGGTCGAGGACTCGCGCTGGGGGGATGTCTTCGACGGCATCGACGTCGACTGGACGTATGCCCACCGTGACGGCGACGCGTTCGGGGAGCTGATGTCCGCGATGCGCGCGGAGTTCGGCGGCGACCTGGTCACGGCGACCATCCCGGGTGACGCCGCACCGGGCGGCGGGATCGACGCGACCGACTTCACGGACGCGACCGAGGACGTCGACTGGTTCAACGTGTTGACCTACCGGCTGTACGGCTGGCACGAGAGCCAGGGCCCGACCGCCCCGCACGCCCCGCTGCGGGCCTACCCCGGCATTCCGAACCGGTACGCGACCGTCGACGCGGCGATCCGGAAGCTCAAGGAGCAGGACATCCCCGCCCGCAAGCTGCTGCCCGGGATCTCCTTCGAGGGCCACGGCTGGAGAGGGGTCACCCAGTCGGCACCGGGAGGGAGCGCGGCCGGCTTGGCATACGGAAGCATCGGGAACACCGGCAGCGATCACTACCGTGTGCTGAAGTCCGTGTGCCCGGTCACCGGGCGGATCGCCGGGATGGCGTACGCCCACTGCGGCACCGACTGGTGGAGCTACGAAACCCCGGACACGGTCGCGGAGAAGGTCGCGTACGCGAAACGGCAGAAACTGGGCGGCACTCACCTGTGGGAACTGGCCAGCGACACCCCGGACGGTGAGCTGATCAACGCGGTCCGCTGACGAGGCAGCACCGGAATCGCTCAGCGCTCGCCCGGGACCACCAGGCCCGACTCGTACGCGACGATGACGAGTTGGGCCCGGTCCCGGGCTTCCAGTTTGCCCATGATGCGGCTGACGTGGGTCTTGGCGGTGAGCGGGGACAGGCCGAGGGTCTCGGCGATCTGGGTGTTGTTGAGGCCACGGGCGACCAGGGCGAGGACCTGGCGTTCGCGTTCGGAGAGGTTCTCGGGGCCCGCGCCGGGGGCCGGGGCGTGGGGGGCGCTCAGGACCTTGGCGATGAGGCGGGAGGTGGGGCCCGGGGAGAGCAGGGAGTCACCCGCCGCCACGGTACGGATCGCGGTGAGGAGGTCCGCCGGGCGAGTGTCCTTCACCAGGAAGCCGGAGGCTCCGGCGCGCAGGGCGTCGATGACGTATTCGTCGGTGTCGTAGGTGGTGAGGGCGAGGACCCGGACGCCCGCGAGATCGTCGTCGGCGGCGATCAGCCGGGTGGCCTCGATACCGTCGAGAACGGGCATGCGGAGGTCCATGACGACGACGTCGGCGCGGGCGGTGCGGGCCAGTTCGACGGCTTCGGCGCCATTGCCCGCCTGGGCGACGACCTCCATGTCGCCGGCGGATCCGATGAGCATGGCGAAGGACGCCCGTACGAGCAGTTGGTCGTCGGCGAGCAGAACACGGATCGGGCTCGGGCTCATTCCGGGGCCTCCGTCGGGAACGGCAGGAGTGCCGTCACAGTGAATCCCCCGCCGTCGCGGGGGCCGGTGGTGAGGGTGCCGCCGACGCTGCGGGCACGTTCCCCCATGCCGACGATGCCGAAGCCGCCGCCACCACCGCTGCCGCTGCCGCCGTTGGGGCTCGCCGGGACCGCCGGGGCCGCCGGGGCCGCCGGGCCCGTACCGTCGTCGGAAATCATGACCCTCAGGGACGGGCCGTGGCGTTCGACGGCGACCTCGATGCGGGCGGCGGGGCCCGCGTGGCGTACCGCGTTGGTCAGCGATTCCTGCACGATGCGGTACGCGGCGGCTCCCACGGCGGCGGGCAGCGGCTCGTCACCCGGGCGCAGGGACAGTTCGCCCTTTGCCGCCCGTACGAGATCGGGGATGCCCGCGAGGTCGGGCAGCGGGCCGCACGACTCGGGGTTGTCGGTGCGCAGGACGGTGAGGGTGCTGCGCAGTTCGCCGCGTGCCGTGCGGCAGGTCTCGGCTATGTCGTCCAGGGACTTGGCGATGGCGGCGCGGTCGAGCCGTTCGGGGTCGGTGTTGAGGACATGGGAGGCGACCGAGGTCTGCACGCCGATGAGGGTGATGGTGTGGGCGAGGAGGTCGTGGAGGTCGCGGGCGATCCGCAGGCGTTCCTCGGCGACGCGGCGGGCGGCCTCCTCCTCCCGGGTGCGTTCGGCGTGTTCGGCGCGGGCGACGACGGAGGCGATGTAGCGGCGGTAGACGCGGACGTCGGTGCCGACGACGACGACGGCGACCGTCCAGCCGGTGGTGCGCAGGGCGTCCAGGCCCTCCTGGGTGCTGACCCGGAACATCACCATCAGGGTGAGGCAGATCATGCCCCCGGCGAAGAGCAGCATGTGCCGTGGGCGGGCGGTGACGGCGACCGTGTAGAGCGCGAGACCGGAGATGAGAATGGGCGCGTGGTGCGGGTTGTCGAGCGCGTGGTACGGCACCACACAGGCCATGACGACGGCCATGACCGGCATGGGGCGGGTGCGCCGCCAGCACAGGGCGGTGGCGCCGGTGACGAGGAGCACCCAGCCCAGGGCGTCGGGGTGGGCCCTGCTCTCGCTGCCGGTGCCGGAGAGGGCCATCATCACGGTGAGGACGGTGACGGCGGCGGCGGTGATGGTGTCGTTGCGCATCCGGTTCGGGGTGGTGAGCGGGTCGCGGCTGACGAAGGTCAGGACGCGTTCCCCGATCCGGGGCCTGGTGGCTGTCGTTGGCGGCTGCACGGGTTCCATCCTGCGGTACGGCGCCCCGGAGCGCCGCCCCTCGGAGTGGAGGCGGCGCACCGGGACCGCTGATCGGTCAGGGACGGTTCGCGAACGCCCGGTCCGGCTCGTGCGGCGGGGCGGGGTCGGCGGGTCCGCCGGAGTCGGCGGAGTCGGGGGAGCCGGGGGAGGCGAGGGAGGCGGCGGATTCGGAGCGGCGGGAGAGCGCGCCGGGCCACCAGACCGTACGGCCGAGGAGCAGACTCGCCGAGGTGACCAGGTACGTACGCACCAGGAAGGTGTCCAGCAGGACGCCGACGGCGACGAGGAAGCCCATCTCGACCAGTGCGACCAGCGGCAGGTTCATCAGCAC
>NZ_JBSGUP010000772.1:0-3592 GCF_053607985.1 Streptomyces sp. NPDC055078 | reverse complement strand
GGTGACACGGGCGCCGGGGACAAGAAGACGAAGCCCCCGAAGAAGCAGCCGTCCCCCACCGTATCCGCCCCGAAGGAAACCCCCTGTCCCGACGACGCCTCCTGCCCGCCGACTCCTTCGCCCGAGCCGCCGTCCGGGTCGCCGGAGGAACCGGGCTCCGAGGAGCCGGGGACGCCGGTGCCGCCGACGTCCGAGGGGCCCGCGTCCCCGCCCCCTCCCCCACCGTCGGACGTGCCGACGTCTCAGCCGCCGCCGGAGGAGCCTCCCGCCTCGCCCGCCCCGGACACCTACAGCCCGCCGGGCACGCCGGCCCCGGCGTCCGAGGTTCTGTCCGGCCCGCCGGAGACCTGACAGGCACGGACGGGCCCAGGTCGCCAGTCAGCCGAGTTCAGCCGAGTTCCAGTGAGGTGATGCCGAAGACGCGCTCGGTACGGATCCCGGGAGCCTCACCCGTGTACATCCGGACGGTGGGGAACTGAGCCGTCAGCCCGCGGGCCAGGGCGAGCGCCGCGGCCTCCGGCCGGGTCTCGGGCATATCGACGGCGACCTCGTCATCGGGGCCCAGCCGCGCGGTGAGGCCGTCGAAGAGCGCTTCGGCGTCGGCGGGCGTGTCCGCGAACAGCGGGCCGATCCGGTGGGCGTCACGGCCGGGCCGGATCACCCCGTATCCGGTGACCCGGCCGTCCCGCAGCCGGACGCGCGCGGTGTGACCACCTGCGGTGAGCCAGCGGGCGACGAAGGCCCGCCGGTCCGCCGGGAAGCAGTCACGGTCGTACGCGGCGATCGCGTCCAGGTGCGCGGGGTCGACCGGCACGGTCGCGCCATCCGCAGTGCCGGGGCGCTCGGGGCGACCGCTGTAGCGGACGGTCCCGTACGCGGGTGAGAAGCCGGAGCGCTGGTAGTTGGCCTGCTGGGCGGGGACCGCGTCCAGGCCCACCAGCCGGTCGCCCGCGTGCGGGAACGCGGCTCGCCAGGTCGCGAGGCCCAGGCCCTGGCCCCGGAGGTCGGGGCGGACGAGGTAGTAGCCGAGGAAGGCGTACTGGTCGGAGTAGGTGACGACGGAGACCGCCGAGACCGGCTCCCCGTCGATCCGGCCGACGAAGAATCCGGCGGGGTCGGTGGGGTGGAAGCAGGCGACATCTCCGTGGCCCGGGTTCCACCCCTCGGCTGCGGCCCATGCGGCGACGGGGTGCCACTCCTCCAGGGTGGCGGCGGTGACGGTGAGACGGTCCGTGGGACTGCCGGCCAGGGTTGCCTCGTCGAGGGGGTTGTTCATGGTGGTTCGGTTCCTTTCGGTGCGGACGGTGATGACTGCGGGTCAGATCAGGTCCATGGCGGCGACCTCGTCGGGACTGCCGTAGCTGACGGGCCCCTGGAAGCTTCTGCGCGCGGTGGCGAACCACCAGGCGGTGGCCAGGAGGAGGACCGCCCCGAGGGCGATCGGCGCGTAGTTGAAGGTGGTGCCGGTGATCGGGGCGGCGTGGGGCAGCATGAACAGCACACTGCTGAACACGATCCAGGCCACCGCCGTGCGCGCGATGGGCACCCCCCAGCGCCCGAGGTGCCAGGGGCCCGGTTCGAACGCGTCGCCGAGGCGCAGCCGCAGAAAGATGGGCACACCGTAGGCGAGATAGAGCCCGACCACATTGACGCTGACGATCGCGGTGAAGGCGGTGCGGGACCACCAGGCGGGGGCGATCAGTACGAAAGAGCAGGCGGCGGCCAGCCAGACGGCCTTGACGGGGGTGCGCGTACGCGGGCACACCGAATGCCACAGCCGGGAACCCGGCATCGCGCCGTCGCGGGCGAAGGCGAAGATCTGGCGGGTATTGCTGGTCATGTTGGCGAGCCCGCAGAACAGCATCGCGCCGATCACGATCAGCAGGAGCAGCTCGGCCGTTCCGGTGCCGAGCGCTTCAATGAGAATCCGCACCGGGGGCGCGGAAGCACGGGCTGTATCCGCGTAGTCGCGGATCGCGTACACCAGGGCGAGCATGAGAATCAGTCCGGCGACCGCGGAGCAGCCGATGGCCCACATGATGCCCTTGGGGGTGTTGACGGTCGCCTTCACCGTCTCCTCCGACATGTGGAAACTTCCGTCGAAGCCGGTGAAGGTCCAACTGGTGACCAGGAGTCCGAGCATCGCCGCGTACAGACCATTGCCGAAGCCGGTGTTGTTCACGAAATGGGTGGCGAACGCGGGTGACTGGTGGTGGGTGGGGATCAGTACCAGACAGCCGACGATGACCGACATTCCGATCAGCAGCCACCATACGGAGATCCGGTTGAAGGTCGCCACCAGTTGGACGGTGTAGGTGTTGGCGAGCGCCTGGACCAGCAGAATCACGGTGGTGATGACCACCGTGCGGTGCCCGGTGACCTCGTAGCCGGGCCACCGCATGACGACGAACGCCTGGATGAAGGTGGCCGCGGCGTAGCCGGTGGCGGCCGTACCGCCGATCTGGCCGACGAAGTTGAGCCAGCCGGTGTACCAGGACCAGGCGCCGCGGTGGCGCTTGGCGAGCTTTCCGGCGGCGAAGTACAGCGCCCCGCTCGTCGGATAGGCGGAGGCGATCTCTCCCATGGCCGCGCCGACGAACAGCACCATGACCGATACCCCGATCCAGCCGAAGACCAGGATCACCGGGCCGCCCGCGCCCATACCGAAACCGAACGCGGAGAAAATTCCGGAGATGATGTTGATGATGGTGAACGAGATCGCGAAGTTGTCGAACGCACGGAATCTGCGGGTGAGTTTCCGCGGATATCCCATGGCGTGGAGTGTCGCGTCGTCGTCGAGCGTTACGGCGCCGTCGGCCCGGTGACGCTTCCTCGGGCGGAGGATAGTGGTGCGCTCGAACAAACCGCGTCCTTCCCATTCATGGCCGGCGAGACGGAGGCAAATTCATGGGGAACCGGGGATGGGAAGCCCGCAGGCACGTCTCGCCCTGGTCAGTTGTTCATCGGGGGCGCCGAACGCACTCCATGGCATTCGTGCGGCATAGGGCCCCATAGCCATCAGGACCTCTCGTGCCTCGAATTTGCGTCTGCCCATATAGAGGGCGTGCGCGAGATAGGAGAGATCCAGTACCGGGGTGAACCGGTAACCGGGCACGCGGGGGAACCAGTTGGTGTAGTTCCCGGTCGCGGCATCGACCCACTGGGGTTGCAGCCAGGCGCGGTAGGCGAGCAGCGAGGCGGGATCGTACTCCTCGGCGAGTGCCACCAGCGGCAGCAGCCGCAGCGCCGACGACGCCGGGGCGCGGTGGCTGAGAAAGGACGCGACGTCCCAGCGGGCGCTGGCGGTGCCGCCGTGCCGGGAGAAGAAGAACGCCAGGAACCGGTGGTGTGCTTCGCGGTTCCAGGGGTCGAGCCGGAGGATCCGGGCGAACAGCCGCCAGGGTCCCGGGGGCGCGGTCAGCAGCCCCTGCGGGGCCCGGTCGAGGGGCCGCCGGATGCGGGCGAGAGCCAGTTCGGCGACCCAGGGGGTCGGGTCGTCCGGGAGCATCAGGGCGGCCCGCCGGCAGGCGGCGGACGCGATGGCCACCAGGGTGTCGGTGCGGGGGTCGCGGGCGTCGGCCGAGCGCAGCGC
>NZ_JBSGUP010000771.1:0-3603 GCF_053607985.1 Streptomyces sp. NPDC055078 | reverse complement strand
GTGGGTGCCCTGGTACGCGCAGGACCGGCCCCGCCTCGCAGGGGTGCCGTTCTTCTACTGGTACCAGCTCGCCTGGGTGCCCGGGTGCTCTCTCGTGCTGCTCGGCGCCCATCTGCTCACCCGCCGCCGGTCCGGGTGACCTGAGCGTGCCCGAACCCGCGCGCCGTCCCTGCCGTATTCATATGTCGACTTATCACTGAACCGGCGTGTCCGGGTGTCCGGACCGTCAGCCCCCTACCCGAGGAGCCATCGTGTCACGGCCTTCCGTGCCCGCATCACGGGCCAATCCCCGAACGATCCTTCTGTGGACGGGCGTCGCCGTTCTCGGCGCCGTCTGCTGGGGTGTTCTGGCCCTTGCCCGCGGTGAGGAGATCTCGGCGGTGTGGCTGGTCGCCGCCGCCCTGGGGTCGTACGCCATCGCCTACCGTTTCTACTCCCGTTTCATCGTGACCCGGGTGCTCAAGCCGGACGACTCCCGGGCCACCCCCGCCGAGCGGCTGGAGGACGGTGTCGACTACCAGCCCACCGACCGCCGGGTTCTGCTGGGCCACCACTTCGCCGCCATCGCGGGGGCCGGACCCCTGGTCGGGCCGGTTCTCGCGGTGCAGATGGGCTATCTTCCCGGCACCATCTGGATCGTGTTCGGGGTGATCTTCGCCGGGGCCGTGCAGGACATGGTGGTGCTGTTCCTCTCCATGCGCCGCGACGGGAAGAGCCTCGGGCAGATGGCCCGTGAGGAGATCGGCAGGGTCGGCGGCGCGGCGGCGCTGATCGCCGTCTTCATCATCATGATCATTCTGCTCGCGGTGCTGGCCCTGGTCGTGGTCAACGCCCTGGCCCACTCGCCGTGGGGCACCTTCTCGGTGGCCATGACCATTCCGATCGCCCTGTTCATGGGCTTCTATCTGCACATCCTGCGGCCGGGGCGGGTTCTGGAGACCAGTCTGATCGGGGTGGTCCTCCTGCTGCTGGCGATCGTCGGCGGCGGCTGGATCCAGGACTCCTCCCTCGCCGACGAGTTCACCCTCAGTCCGACCACGCTCGTGTTCTGTCTGGTCGGCTACGGGTTCCTCGCCTCGGTCCTGCCCGTGTGGATGCTGCTGGCCCCCCGCGACTATCTCTCCACCTTCATGAAGATCGGCACGATCGCGCTGCTGGCGCTCGGTGTGCTGTTCGCCATGCCCGATCTCCAGGCCGACGCGGTGAGCGACTTCGCCTCATCCGGCCAGGGCCCGGTCTTCGCCGGGGCGCTCTTCCCGTTCCTGTTCATCACGATCGCCTGCGGCGCGCTCTCCGGCTTCCATGCGCTGGTGTCCTCCGGAACCACGCCGAAGCTGATCGAGAAGGAGTCGCAGGTCCGGATGATCGGCTACGGGGCGATGCTCATGGAGTCGTTCGTCGCCGTGATGGCGCTGATCGCCGCCTCCGTGCTCGACCCCGGTCTGTACTACGCGATGAACGCGCCGGCCGGCCTGCTGGGCACCTCCGTCGAGTCCGCGTCACAGGCGGTCGCGGGGCTCGGCTTCACCATCTCGCCCCAGGATCTGGCGGCGGCGGCCAAATCGGTCGAGGAGACCTCCCTGGTGGCCCGGACGGGCGGTGCGCCGACGCTGGCGGTCGGTATGTCGCAGATCTTCTCCGATGTCGTCGGCGGGGCAGGGATGAAGGCGTTCTGGTACCACTTCGCCATCATGTTCGAGGCGCTGTTCATCCTGACGACCGTCGACGCCGGTACCCGGGTCGGCCGCTTCATGCTCCAGGACATGCTGGGCAATGTGTGGAAGCCGCTGGGTCGGGTGCACTGGAAGCCGGGCATCTGGATCGCGAGCGCCGTCGTCGTCGCCGGATGGGGCTACTTCCTGTACGCCGGGGCCACCGACCCGCTCGGCGGGATCAACCAGCTCTTCCCGCTGTTCGGCATCGCCAACCAGCTGCTCGCCGCGATCGCCCTGACGGTGGCCACGACCGTACTGATCAGGTCCGGCAGGTTCCGCTGGGCCTGGGTGACGGGGGTGCCGCTGGCCTTCACCGTCGCCGTCACCTTCACCGCGAGCTGGCAGAAGGTGTTCTCGGCCGACCCGCGGGTCGGCTTCTTCGCCCAGCGCGACCGGTACGCCGACGCCATCGAAGCGGGCAAGGAGCTGGCGCCCGCCAAGAGCATGGACGACATGCACACCATCGTCACCAACTCCACCGTCGACGGGGTGCTGATCATCCTCTTCGCGGTCCTGGTGGCCACCGTCATGGCCAGTGCGGCCGTGGTCTGCGTCCGCAGCCTGCGCTCCCCGGCGCCGCCGGCGACGACGGAGACACCGTATGTGCCCTCCACGCGCGACGCGCCCGAGGAGCGGGCCGGGGTACGCGCGTGAGCGCCGGGCGTCCCGCGCCGCTCGCCGTGCTGCGGCGGGCCGTGCGGGCTGTGCACTGGTATCTGCGGGAACTCACCGGGGAGTCCGCGTACGACCGGCACTGCGAGCGGCTCCGCCGGGACCATCCGCACGTACCGCCGCCGACCCGGCGGGAGTTCCAGCGGCTGCACACCCGGCGCCATGGTCAACCTGGAGTCCCCGAGACTGTTCCTCAAGGAGCTGGAAGCCTTCCTGCCCGGCTGAGCCCACGCGGAACCGGTCGGGGCCCGTGCTGGGCGGTTGAGGGTGCGCAGCGCCCGTGCTGGGCCCGCACGACCCCGGCCGGGCGCCGGGCCCCACTGAGCCCGCTGAGCGGCACCTGTGGGCACCCGGGTACGCAAACCCAGCCCGTCCGGCGCTTGAGGACGGACCGGTGCCCCGGACGGCCCGGGCCCTTGTCGGGGCTCCGCCCCGAACCCCGCGCCTCAAACGCCGGCGAGGCTGAATTCACTCACCCCGTGCCTCAATCGCCGCCGCGTCCGACAACCGAGGCACACAAACCCAGCCCGTCCGGCGCTTGAGGACAGACCCGCGCGCCGGGGCACCCGCACCATCGAGAGGGCGGCCCGCGGCAAGCGCTTACGCGAGAGGCAGGCGGAGGACGAAACGGGCGCCGCGGGAGCCCCGAGGCGGCGCGTCAACACAGGGTTCCACGTCCGCACGGCCACCTGCCGCAGGGAGCGCAGGTCACGTAATCCCTTCGGGTTGCGGACCGCGTCGGGGCGCTCGCGGGTGCGGCATAGTGATCCCGCTGTGTGCGCGTGCCCCCACCCAGCGTGATGGCGTGCGCCCCCGTTCCGGACTCCCTGGAGGATCGTCTTGCGTACCCGACGTACTGTTGCCGCCCTGGTCACCGCCCTCGCCCTGGGAGCGGGTGGGCTCTTCGTCACGTCCGCGCCCGCTGTGGCCGCGCCCACCGCGGCCGCCGACCCGTGCGAGTACGTGTTCCTGACGAATGGCGGCAGCGAGGGTCTGGCCGTCACCTGCGAGGGGCATCCCTTCCGCGGGTTCGTCACCTGCCAGAAGGGCGACATCGAGACCTACCGGAACTACGGCGCCCTCGTCCCCTCCGGCGGCACCTCGACCGCCTGGTGCGGTCAGGGCGACATCCTGATCGGCGGGGGTGGCGCTCAGACCTGAGACCATGGCCGCGTCTACGTGGAGCTGGTGGCCGGCCCGCTGGACGGGCTCCTCC